>JANNKG010000256.1:0-2134 GCA_031396185.1 Burkholderiales bacterium
ACGAATCTAGGACCCCGTCCGCCGAGCCATCACGCTCAGCGTGGTGAGGGGTATCGCGATCGGCAACCCTGTCGCGGTGGGGGGAACCTCCGCTCGCGGCGTGTCGGGCGAATGCGGCAGATCCGCTGAATCATCCCGGACCTGCCGCGGTTTTCGGCGCTCCGCGTCGGTTCCCCGACTCACGCTCGAGACGCGCCGCTCAAAAGGGGGCCGATCCTGCCAGGCCTCCCGCGCGCCCTGCTTGGGCAGACCCGCTACCCCGCGCCGTCGAAGGGCCTAGCAGGCTGATGAAAAAGTGAGTTGTGAAGGCATTACCAAGTCCTCATTCGTCCATGACGGTCGGCGAGCGCTCCGGTCCTGCGGGTTCGCGATCACGGAGCCAAGGCGATGGCCTGTCGACGTCACGTCGCCCTCGCCAGGAGTGTGCGAAGGCGGATCAGGTTGTACGCCGCCGCGGTAAAGGTCAGGATCCAATCGACAAGTGCGCCGCCGCGATGCCGCAGCTTCCGCAATCCGCCCACGGTTTTCATCCACCCGAAGACTTGTTCGATCAGTTTCCGTTTCTGTTGACTGATGGCGTAGCCTGCGTGGCGCGTGGTACGGCCGTCAATCCCGCTGCCTTTGACCTTCTGCGCGACGTGTGGCGTGAGCGTGAGGGCGCGCACCCCCGCCACGAAGCTGGGCACGTCGAAGCCCTTGTCGCCACCGACGGTGCCGCCGTGCCGCAGGGCGCCGAGCAGCAGCAACGCCGCCTCGCGTTCGGCGGTGCCCGTGGCCTCGGTGGCGCAGACGTTGGCCACCAACCCGTGTCGATTGTCGAGCAGCACATGGCCCGCGTACGAGAGCTTGGCCTCTTTGCCCTGGCCCTTGCGCGCGAGTCGCGCGTCGGGATCCGTCGTGGATTGGTGGGTGTCGTTGCGGCGCGGCTCCCCATGGAAATTCACGGTCGGATTCCCCGGATCGTCGGGCGGCGGCGTCGGCCCGGCATCCGTGCGGCGGAAGCTCTTGAGACTGGCCCAGGCGTCCAACAGTGTCCCATCCACCGTGAAGTGTTCGTCCGAGAGCAGGCCTGCCGCGCGCGCCTGGGCGAGGACGCCGTCAAAGAACGCGCCGGCGATGTCACTCGCGAGCAGCCGCTCTCGATTCTTGCTGAAGGTCGTGGGCGACCAGATCGGGTCATCCATGCTGAGGCCGACAAACCACCGGTACAGCAGGCTGTAGTCGATCTCCTCCATCAAGAGCCGCTCGCTGCGCACCGTATAGAGCGACTGAATCAGCAGGGCCCGCAGCAACTGCTCCGGCGGAATCGAGGGGCGGCCCATGTCGGCGTACATCTTCGTGAAGCGCGGCGACAACGACGCCAGGACCTCGTCGGTCAGGCGTCGAATCGCGCGCAACGGGTGGTCCTGGCGCACGCGCTGTTCGGGCGACAGATAACTGAACATCCCGTTGGTCTGGTCGTCGGGTCCACGCATCTGGTCGCTCCCTTCAGAAGACTTGGGAGCATGGTAGTACGTGAGGATCAAGATGTCGATCCCTCGCGACTTACTTTTTCATCACCCTGCTAGGGCTGCGGCCACCCTCCGGCACGTCACCGCCAGACCGTAGCGCGTCACCTCCAATGGTCCGGCTTCGCGAGATGGACGATGTGCTGCAGGAGTCCATCCGCCGTCCCCGGCTCCTGTCGCACACCGCCAGCATCTTTGCCGGGCTTGCGCTGCTCATCGCGGTGATCGGCACGTACGGCCTCCTCTCGTACACCGTCACCAATCGGCGGCGCGAGATCGGCATTCGCATGGCGCTCGGCGCGAGCCGTGCGGCGATCCTTGCTCACATTCTGCGATGGGGAGTGGCGCTGGTGCTCATCGGGACCGTCGCGGGAGTCGCGGCGGCGATTGGGTTGAGCCAGTTCATCACGTCCCTGCTCTTCGGGATAGCGGCCACCGACGCGACAACGCTTGTGGCGGTCGTCGCCGGCGTCATGGCCGTGGGCACGCTGGCCTGCTCGATTCCCGCGTGGCGCGCCTCACGTTTGGACCCGCTGCTTCTCATTCGAGAGGACTAGGGGACCGGCTAGGCTGCGCGATTGTGGGCTCGCCGACCTTCCTGACGGCGCCCGAGCCAATCAGGCAGG
>JANNKG010000147.1:0-5398 GCA_031396185.1 Burkholderiales bacterium
AAGACCATCGTGATGGTGACTCACGACGGGCACGCCGTACAAAGCGCGCGGCATGTCACCCACCTCGAAAAAGGCGAGCTCATCGACGCAAGTTAACGACATGTACTACCTCAAGCTCATCTCCAAGAACATCTTCCGCCACAAGCTTCGTAGCCTGTTGACGATCGTCGGGCTGGTGGTCGCGATCCTCGCCTTCGGGCTGCTGCAGACGGTGGTGCACGCGTGGTATGCGGGCGCCGACATGGCGTCGGCCACGCGGCTCGTGAGCCGCAACGCGACTTCCCTCGTATTCTCGTTGCCGGCCTACTACCGCAGCCGCATCCTCGCCATCGACGGCGTCGAGAAGGTGGTGATTTCCAACTGGTTCGGCGGCATCTACAAGGATTCGTCGTTCAACAATTTTTTCGCCCAGTTCGCGGTCGATGGCGGCATGTTCGATCTCTACCCCGAATTCATCACGCGGCCCGAGGAACTCACCGCGTGGAAGGCCGACCGGCGCGGCGCGATGGTGGGCCGCCTGATCGCCGACCAGCACGGCTGGAAGGTGGGCGACACGATCCCGCTGAAGGGCGCGATCTATGGGGGCGATTGGGAATTCACGGTACGCGGAATCTACGAGCCCCGGGACGAGACGACCGTCACCCGCCAGATGTACTTCCATTGGGAATACCTGAACGAGGTGATGAAAAAGCGCTTCCCGAAGCGCGCCGAATTTGCCGGGGTGTTCCTGGTCCAGATCGCCGACGTCAGCCGCGCCGCCGAGTTCAGCCGGGCGGTCGACTCGGAGTTCAAGAACTCGCTCGCCGAGACGCTCACCGAGACCGAGAAGGCGTTCCAGCTGGGATTCGTCGCGCAGACCGAGGCCATCGTGACGGCGGTGCGCCTCGTCTCGTTCGTGGTGATCATCATCATCTTCGCGGTGGTGGCCAACACCATGGCGATGACCGCGCGCGAACGGCTGGCGGAGTACGCGACCCTGAAGGCGCTCGGGTTCAGTCCCGCTTTCGTCGCCGCGCTGATCGTGGGCGAGTCGGTGATGATCACCGCGCTCGGCGGCGCGCTCGGGATCCTCCTCACGTTTCCGCTGGCCGCGGGCTTCAAGAAAGCCGCCGGCTCGATGTTCCCGGTCTTCAACGTCACGCCCGAGACGGTGGCGATGCAGGTCGCCGCAGCGTTGGCGGTGGGCCTGCTGGCCGGGCTCCTGCCCTCGATCCGTGCGGCGCGCGTGAAGATCGTCGATGGGTTGAGGTACATCGGATGAATCCGAGAATGGCGTGAAAATTCCCTTCTCCTACATCTTCCGCAATTTGTGGACGCGGAAGCTCACCACGCTGCTGACAGCGGGCGGCATGGGACTGGTGGTGTTCGTGTTCGCCGCGGTGCTGATGCTCGACGCGGGGCTGCGGAAGACGCTGGTATCCACCGGCAGCTTCGACAACGCGATCCTGCTGCGGCAATCGGCGCAGACCGAGATACAGAGCTCGGTCACGCGCGACCAGGCCTCCCTCATCGAGACGCTCCCCGAGGTGGCGCGCGGCACCGATGGCGGCCCGCTGGTCTCCAAGGAGACGCTGGTCCTCACGCAGGTCCCGCGCAAGGGCAGCGACAAGCTCGCCAACGTGGTAGTGCGCGGCCTGCCCCCGCTGGGTTTCGAGCTGCGCCCGCAGGTGAAGCTCAGCGACGGGCGGATGTTTCGTGCCGGCTCCTCCGAGATCATCGTCGGTGGCGGCATCGCCGCGGGCTTCAAGGGCGTGGAGATCGGCCAGGCGCAGCGCTTTGCCGGCCGCGAGTGGATCGTGGTCGGCGTCTTCGACGGCGGCAAATCGGGCTTCGACTCCGAGATGTGGGGCGATGTCGAGCAGATGATGCAGGCGTTCCGGCGCACCACGTACTCCTCGGCGATCGCACGGTTGCAGAACCGCACCGACTTCGCCGCCTTCAAGGGGCGCATCACAGCGGACCAGCGCCTGACCCTCGACGTCAAGCAGGAGCCGGTTTTCTACGAGGAGCAGTCGCGGCAGCTGTCGACCTTCATCAGCATCCTCGGCATCACGCTTTCGGTGATCTTCTCGATCGGTGCCATGATCGGCGCGATGATCACCATGTACGCCGCGGTTTCCAACCGCACGGGCGAGATCGGAACGCTGCGGGCGCTGGGCTTCCGCCGCTCATCGATCCTCGCCGCCTTCCTGATCGAGTCGATCCTGCTCGCGCTGGTCGGCGGCGTCGTGGGCCTGGTTTTCGCCTCGGGCCTGCAGGCGTTCACCATCACCACCATGAACTGGCAGTCTTTCAGCCAGCTCGCCTTCGGCTTCCACCTCACCCCCGCGATCGTCGGCGCCACCCTGTTCTTCTCCGTCTTCATGGGGTTCGTGGGCGGTTTCCTCCCGAGCCTGAAGGCGGCGCGCCTCGAGATCGTCGACTCGTTGAGGGCTGCCTGAACGCATGGACCGAATACTAGCCACCTACCGCATCAGTGCAGCCGAATCCGAGAGCCGGGTACGGGCCGAGGCGCTGGCGGCGGAGCAAAGCGTCGAGATGCCGGTCGCGGCCATCGACGATCCGCGCGTGCTCGCCGAGATCCTCGCAACGGTCGAGGAAATTCGCCCGCACGCCGGCTTCTTCGAGGTCGTCCTCGGAATCGCCACGGCCACCACGGGCGGCGAGGCGGGGCAGCTGGTCAACATGCTTTTCGGGAACTGCTCGCTGCAGCCCGAAGTGGAGTTGCTCGACGTGGCGTTTCCCGTCGGCTACGCCGCGTCGTTTCCCGGCCCGCGATACGGTATCGAGGGCCTGCGCGAGATGACCGGCGCCGGGCAGCGCCCGCTCACCTGCACGGCGCTGAAGCCCCAGGGATCGCCGGTCGAGCACCTGGCACAACTCGCGCGCACCTTCGCACTCGCCGGGATCGACATCGTCAAGGACGACCACGGCCTTGCCAACCAGGCGTACTCGCCCTTTGCCACCCGCGTGCCGGCGGTCCAGCGCGCCATCGCCGAGGCGAATCGCGAGACCGGCGGTCGCACCCTCTACGCGCCCTCCTTTTCGGGCGGATCCCGGGCGCTCGCCGAGCAGGTGCGGATTGCGAAGGAGCACCAGGTCAGGATGGCGCTGGTCGCGCCCATGCTGATCGGCCTGCCGGCGTTCGTGGAGCTGCGCCAGGAGCACGACCTTGCGCTGCTCGCGCACCCGGCCTTCGCCGGCGCCGGCAGGATCGCGCCGCCGCTGCTGCTCGGCAAGCTGTTTCGACTCCTCGGCGCCGACGCCACGATCTTCCCCAACCACGGCGGCCGGTTCAGCTACAGCCTGGCCACCTGCCTCGCGATTGCGAATGCGGCGCGCGACCCGTGGCAGGGCCTGCGCCCGACGATGCCGGTGCCGTCCGGCGGCATGCGGGTCGAGCGAGTGCCCGAAATGATTGCGAGCTTCGGTCCCGATACCATGCTCCTCATCAGCGGCGGGCTGCTGTCAGCGAGGGGGCAGCTGCTCGAAAAGGCCCGCGATTTCGTGGCCTCCGTGCGCTAGAGAGCCTGCAACAAAGCCACTTGCTCCCTGTCGAAGGGGGCATGCCGCCGCCCTCCATTCCCCAATTCACGCGCTACGTCCTGGTGGTCCTCGGACTGCTGGCGCTGGCGCTCTTCGTCGGCAAGATCGCGACCGTCCTCATGCTGGTGTTCGCGGGAATTGTGTTCGCGGCCGTCATTCGCGCCGTGTCCACGCCGCTGCACCGGCGCACCGGGATCCCCGACACGTGGGCGGTGGGTGTCGTCTCGCTCGGCCTCGCGAGCCTGTTGGTGGGCGGGATCTATTTCTTCGGCAAGCAAGTGTTCATGCAGACCGAGGAGCTCTGGTCGGCGATCCAGACCGCCTGGGAGAAAATCCAGGAGCGCTTGGGCGAATCTCCGGCCGCAACCAGCGTGATGGATAGCGTGAAGACCGCAACCGGCGGCGAGGAGTCGATGCAGAAGGTGGCAAAGGGCACCTTCACCGCGTTCGGCGGATTCGCGGACCTGATCCTGGTGATCTTCCTCGCCGTGTACCTCGCCGCCGATCCCGCCACCTATCGCAACGGCGTCCTCATGCTGCTGCCGAAAGATGCGCGCCCGCGCGTGGGAGACGCCATCGACGCCGCCGGTGTCGCGCTGAAGAAATGGCTCCTCGGGCAGTTGGGGGCGATGGTTTTCGTCGGCGTCATCACCTCGCTGGGGCTATGGATGGCGGGCGTGCCGCTCGCGATACCGCTGGGCATCCTCTCCGGCGTGCTCGACTTCGTACCCGTGATCGGCCCCTTCGTCGCCGCGATCCCCGGTGTGCTGATCGCCTTCGCGCAGGGTCCCGAGGTGGCGCTCTACGCGGTGATCGTCTACGGGGCGGTGCAATTCATCGAGGGCCACGTAGTGATCCCGATCGCGCAGAAATGGGCGGTTTCGATGCCGCCCGCCCTGGCGCTCGTGGCGATCGTTGTCTTCGGCGTGGTCTTCGGCCTGCCGGGCGTGCTGTTTGCCCTCCCCCTGACCGTGGTCCTGATGGTGATGGTGCAGAAGCTCTACGTCGATCGGCTGTAAGGCAAAATCAGACGATCGGCGGGTCCATGGCACGGTCCCAATTGCGGTGCCGGCCGACGGCCGCGATGAAGTCCGCGAGGCCCTTCTTCTGGCTGGCTGCGGGCACGACGATCATCGCGGAATCGTCGTCCCCGACCGGCAATCCCGCCTCCTCGAGCAATTCCTCGCCCTGGCCGATCGCAAGGATCGCCTTGCAATGGCGATACTGGTCCTTCACGAATTCGAGCGCGTGCCCGAGCTCGCAGAGCGCCTGGACGGACGCATCGCCGTCGGGCACCACCACCGCGTCGAAGAGGCACGAGGCCATCGTCTCCAGCGTGGCGTCGGGCGCGAGCGATGTGCCGGTGAAGCTGTCCACCGGCCCCAGGCGGACGGCCACGATCTTCGGCACCGCGCCGGCCTTGGTGAGCGCCGCGTGCACGGCCAGGGCGCCCGCGCCATCCACGCCATCGGCTACGAGGATCGCGACCTTTCGCCCACGGATCGAGCCGTCGCCAGGCCGCGCCATCAACGACAGCGTCGGCGACACGGTGACCTCGGGCTTGGCGGGCTTGATCGCCCGCGGCAACGGATCCGGCACCGCGATTCCGAGTCCCTCGGCCACGCGCCCGGCGAGGTCGTCGTCCACGTTGGCGAGCATTGCCACCACCCGCTCGCGAATGGCGGGGACCTCGAGCTTGGTGAGCTCGAAGCGGAACGCCCGCACGATGTGGGCCCGCTCGACCTCGCTCTGCGAGTTGTAAAAGAGCGAAGCCTGCGTGTAGTGGTCGGCGAATTTCTCCGGCTTACCGCGCACCTTGTCCTCGGGGGTGGGATCGGGAAACGACATGAAG
>JANNKG010000270.1:0-3045 GCA_031396185.1 Burkholderiales bacterium
CTGGTCCTGGGCGCCGCGCTGGCACTCCCGCTGGTCGCCAGCGCGCAGGCGCCGGCTTCACCGCCGGTACCGACGACCGCGCCCACCAAGGACGCGGGCAACGTGCCCGTCGCTCCGCAAGTGGCAGCGCCCAAGCCCGGCGCAGGCTCGACAGCGGTCCCGGGCTGGAACAACCCGCCCGCATGGGATGCGGCGAGTGAGCGGCCGCAATACGCGTCGGTTCCCGGCGTCGACACCAATCGATTGATCCAGGGCGCGGGCCGCGAGTGGCGCGAGTTCCGTAACGGCCCCCTCACGCAGATTGGCGGCTGGCTGCTCGTGGGCGTGCTCGCGCTGCTCACCGTGTTCTACCTGGTGAAGGGCCCGATCAAGCTGCACGGGGCGCCGACGGGTCGCCTGATCGAACGCTTCAATGCCGTCGAGCGCGCCTCGCACTGGGTCATGGCGATCAGCTTCGTGTTCCTGGCCCTTTCCGGGATCGTGATCCTCTTCGGCAAGCACATCGTGTTGCCGTGGCTCGGCTACGGCGCGTTCTCGTGGCTCACGGTCGTGTCGAAGAACATCCACAACTTCGTCGGCCCCCTCTTCATCTTCTCCATCGTGGTGATGTTCCTCATCTACGTGAAGGACAACCTGGTCACCTCCGCGGATTTCACCTGGCTCGGCAAGCTGGGCGGCATGTTCGGCAAGGAAGAGGTGCCCTCGGGGCGCTTCAATGGCGGCGAGAAGGCGTGGTTCTGGGGCGGGCTCGTGCTGCTGGGTACCGTGGTGAGCGTCACGGGCTTGATCCTCGACTTCCCCAACTGGAACCAGGGGCGCGAAGCCATGCAGCAGGCGAACGTGATCCACGCGATCGCGGCGATCCTTTTCATCGCCGGTTCCTTTGCGCACATCTATATGGGCACGATCGGCACTGAAGGCGCCTACCGCGGTATGCGCGACGGCTACGTCGACGAGACCTGGGCGCGCGAGCACCACGCTCTCTGGTACGAGGACGTCAAGGCAGGCAAGCGCCCCGAGAAAATCGTCGTGGGCACGGCGCAACCGGTGGCGGGAGACGACTGATGACAACGCGCATCCAACTCGCAGGCCTGGCTCTCGCCCTGGTGCTGGGGTCCTCCGCCGCGTGGGCCAAGCTGCCTCCGCCTCCGCCGGCTCCTCCCCTTGACGAGAAGGCCAAGGCGGCTGCCGAGGAGAAGAAGGCGAAGGACGCGGTCGCCGCCGCGAAAGCCATGTCCGCCCAAATGGCAGCCGAGGACAACGCGGTGAAGAACTACCAGGCCAATATGAAGAAGGCGGGCAAGCCGATTCCGAAGCCCACGCCGGTCGTTGCAATGACGCCTCCCCAGCTGATGCCGGGGCCGGGTGCCGCGAAGGGTGCGCCGACACCGGGCCCCGCCAGCGCGGCAGGCGCCGCGGTCTCGGCCAAGGGACACGAAAAAGGCGCGATGACACCGTCCGGCAACACCCCGCCGAAGGGCGCCGACACGCCGACCGACGCAAAGGCGACCGACGCAAAGAAGAAGTAATCGGAGACCATCGCAATGAAAACCCTCGTTTTTCTCGCAGTTTCGGCGGTCCTGGCTTCGGGGTGCGCTTCCATGGGCGTGGGCAGTGGGCCGAGCGCGGTCGCGAATCTCGATCCCACCGCGGGCAATGCCACCAAGGGAACCGTCAGCTTCACCCAGCACGGCGACAAGGTCCGGGTGATCGCGCAGGTCTCCGGCCTGCGTCCCGGCGCGGAGCACGGCTTCCACGTTCACGAGAAGGGCGATTGCAGCTCTGGAGACGGCATGAGCGCGGGGGGCCACTTCAACCCCGCCGGCAAGCCCCACGGATCGCTCGCCACCGAGCACCATGCAGGCGACATGCCCAGCCTCAGGGCCGACTCCTACGGCAACGCCTCGGCCACCTTTGAGCTTCCGGGCGTGAGCGTCGGCAGCGGCCCGGCGGACATCGTCGGCAAGGGCCTCATCGTCCACCGCGATCCCGACGACTACAAGACGCAGCCCACCGGCAATGCCGGCCCGCGCCTGGCCTGTGCCGTGATCCGGAAGTCGTAGGAATCGAGGGTCCGGTCCCGGGAAACGCCTGGGCCCATCACCCCCGGACGAAGGCGGCGATCGCTTCGAGCAACTCGTCGTTGCGGAAGGGCGCGGCAAAGCGCCCGATCAGCGTGTAGTGGTTGAGCGAGGCAAAACGCCGTTCTTCGACGGGCGACCCCGCGTCCCGCAGCCTGCGCGCCAGCCGCTCCTGGTTCTCCGGGCTTACCGTCGTGTCGCCATCGCCGGTGATCAGCAACGATCGCGGCTCCCCGCCGCGCACGAAGCGCGCTGGCATCGCCGCTTCCACGTCGCCCTCGCCTGAGAGGATGGTGCGAATGTCGGGCGCGGTCGGGACGAAATCATAGGGTCCAGCGAGCCCGATCACGCCGCGGATGCTCGATCGGTCGAGCCCTTGGCTCGCGAGGAAACGCGGATTGTAGGCGAGCATCGTGGCGATCTGGGCGCCGGCGGAGTGGCCCATCACGAAGATCTTTCCCGGATCGCCGCGATAGCGGGCGATTTCCCGGTGCGTCCAGGCGAAGGCGCTTGCGGCGTCCTCGACGAACCCGGGGTAGCGCACTTCCGGGAACACGCGGTAGTCCGGAATGACCACGACGAAGCCGCGCGCGGCGAGCGCTTCGGCCACGAACAGGTAGCTCTCCCGGCTGCCTCCCTTCCACGATCCGCCGTAGAAGAAGACCACCACCGGGCGCGGCTGCGCTGCCGCCTCCCGGGGGACGTAGACGTCGAGACGCCGGCGATCGCCGTCGCCGTAGGCGATATCGGCGTGGCGCTCGAAGGTGTCGCCCGGCACCAGCACGTTGAGGAGCCCCACCGGCGAGCAGCCGGTGGCGAGGGTGAGGAGCAGGGCCAGGCTGGAAAGGAGTTTCATCCCTTCAGATACGCAATTGCGGCCCCAACGGATGTTCACCAGGCGTAGCGCACGGTATACCGCACCACTGCCTCGGCCTTGGGGGCGAGCTTGACCGGGAAGTGGATG
>JANNKG010000276.1:0-3366 GCA_031396185.1 Burkholderiales bacterium
CATCCCCGAATACGCCGACAATCTCTACGTGCTCGAGCGCGGAGAGATCATTTACCAGGGCAAGCCCGGGGATACCTACCCGCCTGAGGTGATGAGAGTGATTACCGGGGGAGCTTGACCACCGATTCAACACAGAGGGCACAGAGGTGGCACAGAGGAACCCCATTCAGTGACTGTTTCCCGAGGTCGATCCTGCCGTCCAACACCCAGCGTCGTTCTCTGTGCCACCTCTGTGATCCTCTGTGTCCTCTGTGTCCTCTGTGGTGAGATTGAGTCTTGAAGGAGAGTGAAAATGCCGAAACTCCTCACCCCGCAACAAGTTGACCGCTTTTGGCGCGATGGCTGCGTGTTCCCCGTTCGCGTCATGCCGGAATCCGCGGCAGCGGAGATCCGCGCGCGTCTCGAACACTTTGAGAAGCAAAGCGGCGGACCGCTGAAGGGCAGCCTGCGGCACAAGTCGCACCTGCTCTTCTCGTGGCTCGGCGACCTCGTGCGCCAGGAGCAGATCGTCGACGCGATCGAAGACCTCTACGGGCCGAACCTGCTCTGCTGGACCACCAACTTCTTCATCAAGGAGGCGAACAACCCGGCGTTCGTCTCGTGGCACCAGGACTCGACCTATTGGGGACTCGACAAGCCCGATGTGGTCACCGCCTGGATCGCGCTCACGCCGAGCAACAAGGCCAACGGTGCGATGGCCTTCATCCCGGGAACGCATACCCGCGACCAGATTCCCCATCGCGATACGTTTGCGCAGAACAACCTCCTCACCCGCGGGCAGGAAGTCGCGGTCGAAGTGGATGAGGGCCAGGCCGTAACCATCGAGCTCGCTCCCGGCGAGATGTCGCTGCACCACGTGCGCCTGGTGCACGGCTCGCCGCCAAACCCGTCGAACGACCGCCGCATCGGCTTCGCGATCCGCTACATCCCGACCACCGTGGCTCAGGTGGCGGGCGATGACAGCGCCACGCTGGTGCGGGGCACGGACGAGCACCACCACTTCGCCCCCGAGCCGCGGCCGTCACGCGACATGGACCCGGCTTTCGTCGCGCTGCATACCCGGATTACCGAGCGAAACGCGCAGATCCTGTATCGCGGGACGGCGGTCAAGAGCTACGACGACCCCAAGGCGCTCCCCGACCGGGCCGCGTGATGGACCAGGTCGCCAAGGCGCACATCTTCCAGGCGCTGCATCGCGGCCCGGAAATTCTGGTCATCGCCAACGCGTGGGACGCGGCGAGCGCTCGCGTTTTCGAGAGCGCGGGCATGCGCGCCATCGGCACCGGCAGCGCCGGCATCGCCTTCAGCCACGGCTTTCCCGACAACGAGCGCATCCCGCGGGAGGTGATCCTGCAGGCGACCCGCGAGATCGTGAACGCGGTCGGAATGCCGGTGACGGCGGACATCCTCACCGGGCTCGCGCCCACCCTCGACGGTGTCGTCGCGACCGTGAAGGAAGTCATCGCGCTCGGTGCCGTGGGCATCAACATCGAGGACGGCACCGACGCGGGTCGACTCGTCGACCTTTCCGAGCAGGTGGAAAAGATCGCCGCGGTATGCGCAGCGGTGAAGGCTTCGGGCGTGCCGATCGTGGTGAATGCGCGCACCGACAGCTTCTGGCTGAAGGTGGGCGAGGAACGCTCGCGCCTGGACGCGTCGATCGAGCGTGCCAACCGCTACCGCGAGGCCGGCGCCGACTGCCTTTTCGTCCCCGCAGTGGTAGATCGCGACACGATCCGCGCCCTCGCCGCCGAGATCAACGGGCCGCTCAACATCCTCGCGAGCCCGGGCTGCCCGCCGGTGGCCGAGCTGCAGCAGCTCGGCGTGCGCCGGGTGAGCGAGGGCTCGGGCCCGATGCGCGCTTCGATGATGCTCACGCGCAGGATCGCCGAGGAGCTGCTGCAGCACGGCACCTACAACCGTTACCACGACGACGCGATCGCCTACTCCGAAGCCAACCGGCTGTTCGAGTGAGGCCGTTCGTCCTCCTGTGGCTGTGCGGCATTTGCCTGCGCATCACGGTGCTCGCGATCCCGCCGGTCATTCCGCAGATCCACCAGAGCTTCACGCTGTCCCAGGCCGCCGTGGGCGCCCTCACCAGCCTGCCCGTGCTGCTGTTCTCGTTCGCCGCCATTCCCGGTTCACTGCTGGTGGCGCGCTTCGGCGCATTCCACATCCTGCTGGCGGGAATCGTGCTGACCGGGGTTGCCGCGGCATTGCGCGGGCTGGGCGACGTGACCCTGATGTTTGCCATGACGTTCGCCATGGGAATCGGCATCGCGATCATGCAGCCCGCGCTGCCCGCGGTGGTGCGCGACTGGGTGCCGCGCAGGATCGCGCTCGGCACCGCGACCTATTCGAACGGTTTGCTGGTGGGAGAGGCGATCAGCGCGTCGGCCACGATCCCGTGGGTGTTGCCGATGGTGGAGGGCAACTGGCGCCTTACCCTGCCGGTGTGGTCGGTACCCGTGCTGCTCATCGCGATCGCGGTCTGGTGGCTGCGGCCCGCCTCCGACGCCTCGCGCGCGCCCGCCGCCAGCGCGACGCCCCGGCTGTGGTGGCCCGACTGGCGCGACCCGCTCACCTGGCGGCTCGGCCTCATCGCGGGCTACGCCTCGAGCCTCTATTTCGCCAACAACGCCTTCCTGCCCGATTACCTCGCCGCGCGCGGCCGCCCCGACCTGCTGAATGCCACGCTCGCCGCGCTCAACTGGGTGCAGATGGCGGCCTCCGTGCTGATGATCCTCTACGGGCACCGGCTCGCGATGCGGCGCTGGCCATTCGTGGCCCTCGGGGCGGTCTCGGCCCTCGCCCTGCTGGGGCTGCTCTCGATGGCGGACGAATGGATCGTCGCCTGGGCGGGAGTGATCGGCTTCTGCAACGCGTTCCTGCTGATCCTCACCCTCGCCTTGCCGCCGATGCTTGGCCCCGCCCACGACGTGCATCGGCTCTCGGCGGCGATGATCGCGATCGGCTATCTGTGCGCGTTCGTGATTCCGATCATCGGCGGATTCGTGTGGGACGTCAGCGGCAGCGCGGCGATGGCGTTCGCGCCGCTGATCGCGTTCGCGCTGGTGGCGATCGCGCTGGCGGCGAGGTTGGACTTCTCGCGCGGGCAGGCTGCCTAGCCGTCCGCCAGGTCAGCGACCGACTGCCGACTGGAAATAGAAGTCGAGCATCGTGGTCAGGGGCGCCGCACTCCCCCGCAACCGGCTGCGCAGCGCCGCCCCCTCCCAGCAGTCCACCAGCAGGCTCGCCATGCGCCGCGTATTGGAATCGGCCGGGATATCGCCATTCTTTCGAGCCTCCTCCAGGCACACGGCGATCCGCTTCGCGATCTCGGAAAGGCAGTCCTCGACCTTGCGC
>JANNKG010000323.1:0-6260 GCA_031396185.1 Burkholderiales bacterium
AAGCGCCCGGCGTCCTCGGAGAAGAACCTGGAGCGCATTCGCGCATGGCGCGAAGCCTGCCCCGAGATCACTGTCCGCTCGACCTTCATCGCGGGGTTCCCCGGCGAGACCGAGGCGGAATTCGAGGAGTTGCTGCAGTTCCTGCGCGAGGCCGAGCTCGACCGCGTCGGGTGTTTTGCCTACTCCCCGGTGGAAGGCGCGAAAGCAAACGCCTTGCCCGACCCCGTCCCCGAGGCGGTCAAGGAGGAGCGGCGCGCGCGCTTCATGGCGGTCCAGGCGGCGATCAGCCGCGCCAAGCTCGAACGCAAGATTGGCAAAGAGCTCGAGGTGATCGTCGACGCGGTCGATGGCGCGATTGCCATTGCGCGCAGCCAGGCCGATGCGCCGGAGATCGACGGCGTGGTGCGGGTTCGAAACGCGAAGGGGGCGGTGCCCGGGGCAATCCTGCGCGTCCGGGTCACCCATGCGGACCAGCACGACCTGCGGGCGGTAGCGGTTTCCGCCTGAGGCTCTTTTGTGCGGCAGCGCACGGAATGCCGCCGGGAGTCGGCGTAAATTCGGTTCCTATGGCTACGAAGCCTCCGGTTTCGGGAATCCCATGGCGACGGTGACCGAGCGCCTGCGGGAGTTGTCGGCCCGCGTCCTCAGCATCCAGGAGGAAGAGCGGCGCCGCATCTCCGGGGATTTGCACGACGATATCGGCCAATCCGTGACCGCCCTCAAGTTCGGACTGCATCGCCTGGCGGCCTCGCCACGATTGAGCGGCCCGGCGGCGGCCCTGGCGTCGGAGTGCATCGGCATGGCGGACGCGACCCTGGAAAGGGTTCGCAAGCTCGCCTACGACATGCGTCCGCCCCAGCTCGACCAGTTCGGGCTCGAAGAGGCCCTGCACTGGCTGGTCGAGCGCCAGCGAGCCGCCACGGGGCTCGACATCAAGTGCCATTTCAACGGATTGCTGACCCGCCGCTTCGCGCACGGAATGGAAAGCGCCTGCTACCGCATCACGCAGGAGGCATTGAGCAATGCCTCGCGCCATGCGGACGCCTCCAGCATCCTGGTAGCGGCCGAAGCGAGTCCCCGCGCCCTCACGCTCACCGTGCGCGACGATGGCAAGGGGTTCGACACGCGCTCCCCTGCGCGGCGCGCGGTAAAGCCCACGAGCCTCGGGCTGATCAGCATGGACGAGCGTGCGCGGCTCGCCGGCGGGAAGCTCACGGTGCAATCAGACCCCGGGCAGGGCACGATCATCCGCGCCGTCTTTCGCATGGCCGCTCCCCGCAAGGCCCCGTGAGCAAGGTGCGAATCCTGCTGGCCGACGACCACGCCCTGGTGAGAGCCGGCATCCGCGCCCTGATCGAAAGCGTGGAGGGCCAGGCGATCGTGGCGGAGACCTCCAACGGCCGCGACGCGGTGGCGCTTGCGAAGACCCATCGACCCGACCTGGTGGTGATGGATATCACCATGAGCGAGCTGAACGGCATCGAGGCCGGCTCGCTGATTCGCGCCGACAATCCTGCGGCCCGGGTGCTGATGCTGTCGATGCACACCTCGGAGGAGTTCGTCCGCCGGGCCATGAAGTCGGGAGCTTCGGGATACCTGGTGAAGGACTCTGCGCCCCTGGAGCTGCAGATGGCGATCGACGCCATCATGCGCGGCGAGGTCTACCTGAGCTCGCGAATTTCGAGCCACCTGGTCTCCGGCATGGACGGCGCGGCGAGGACGAAAGGCGAGGCGCCGCTCGAGTCGCTCACCGCCCGCCATCGCGAGGTCCTGCAGATGATCGCCGAGGGCAAGAGCACCAAGGCGATGGCGTTCGTGCTGAAAGTGAGCGTGAAGACGATCGAGACCCACCGGGCTGCGCTGATGGATCGGCTCGGAATCCACGACCTGGCGGGGCTGGTGATCTACGCGGTGCGCCACAAGCTGGTGAGCCTCGAGCCGCGCTAGGAGCTAGAGTCGCGGGCGGTCGCTGCCCGGATGCTCATGGCGGGGCGCCGGGGTGGCGGCGATGCTCGCACGAAGCCACTGCGCCAAGCCCACGGTTCGCCAACACGCCACCAGCTGCCGATATCCCAGGTTCTCGACGACGCAGCCCATGATCAGCCGCGCCAGCTGGTCCGCGCGCGGGTAGAGGCGAAACGAGTATTCCTCCAGCAGCAACGCGCTCGCGGAGACCATGAAGCCGAGCGTGAACGAGGCCGCGAGGTACCCGGCGAGAAGCGCGCCCGGAATCAGCCCGAAGGCGAACATCGCGATCACGAACAGATAGCCCGCGACCTCGATCAGCGGGCCATAGCATTCGAAGATCATCTGGTACGCGTACGCCATCGCCCCGGACGCGCCGCGCGAGCCGAGCAGCTGGGAATTGGCGTGCAGGCTTTCGGCAAGGCCCCAATGCCGGCGGATGTGCCGCGCCTGCAGCGCGCCGAGTGTTTCCGGCGCGAGGCTCCAGCTGACCGCATCGGGGACGAAATGAACCGAATAGTGCTCGCCGCGCCCGCTGAGGAGGCGATGCAGCCGCATCATCAGCTCGGTGGCCGCACCGAGCCTCTCGGATTTGAAGCCCCCCGCTTCCACCACCGCGTCCTTGCGAAAGACCGCCAACGCTCCCGACATCAACAGCGCGCCCTTCATCTCCGCCCAGCCAAGCCGCGCAAACGGATAGGTGCGCAGGTACTCGGACACCTGCAGCAGGCCCAGCAGCCCGCGCGGAAGCTCCACGCCGACCACGCGGTTGTCGGTGATGGTGCAGCCGTTGGCGAGCCGGATCGCCGCACCCGAGGCGACGGTGGCGGGATCGTCCACGAATGGCTCCGCCGCGCGCCGCAACCCATCGCGGTGCAGGAGCGCCTGCGCGCCCACCGCGCAGAACAGCGGGTAGTGCGACGCATTGATGCCGGCGTTCACCGCATCGGAGCGGCCGCCGCCTTCCTTGTCGATCACGCGCACCCGCGTGTGCGAGCGCGAGCGGTGGATGGCGCGAATCGGGCGCGTCGCCAGCCGGCGCCAGTAGACCTCCGGGAAGGGCTCGAGGTCGAAAGCCTCCTGCAGCGCGGCGAGCGTGCCATCGGTCGAGCCGTCGTTCACCACCACGATCTCGAACTCCGGATAGTCGAGCTGCAGCAGCGAATGCACCGTGCCGACGATCGTCGCTTCCTGGTCGAGGGTGGGCACCAACACGGAAATGGGCGGCTCGAAACCCTTGTATGCCGGCGGCAGGTCCTGGAGCGCGCGCAGCGTCACCTTGCGCTTGAGCGGGCGCAGCGCCGCGAAATGCACCAGGAGCTGGACCAGGTGCGTCGCCGCCAGGAAGCCCAGGAATAGCCAGGTGATCGCGTGGGCGGCGCTGCTCACGTCCAGCGCATCTCGGCAAGGGCCTGGCCGAGCATGTCCGCGGCAAAGGCGTCGCGCGCGTTCTCGCGCAAGTTCTCGAGCTCGAAAGGCTCCAATCCCTCGAGGCGAGTGAGCGCCTGGGCCGAGTGGTATCGGACCCACCAAACCGGATCACGCAGGAGCTCGAGGAGGCGCGGCAGTTCCTCCCGGCCGCCGACGCGGCCCAATGCACGCGCGGCGGCAAGCCGGACGCGCCATTCGGCGTGCCCTGCCGCCCCGTGGGCCGACGGGAGATCCGAGCGTTGGTCGACGTAGTCGAGCGCGATGGTGAGGACCTCGGGGTCCGCGCTCGATCCCAGCCAGCCGAGCACGATCGTGGCGATGCGCTCGCGATATCCGAAGCGCGCAAGCCGCACCACGCGGTCGAGGCCCGAGCGCGGCCGTCGCAGCAGCATGGCGACGATCGGCCCGGTGACGACCGCGGGGCCGAGGGTTTCGAAAACGGTGGCGAGCCGCGCAAGCGGCCAGTCGGCGCGCTCGGGGATGGATCCGGCGAGGAGGTCGAGTGCCCGCCGCGGATCGATGCGCAGCAGTGCAAGCGCGGCGGCGAATGAGGTCACCGGATCGCGGCGGTGGGCTATCGCCTCCAGGCGCGCCCAGGCGCTCGGCTCGCGAAGGTGCCCGGCCGCGTTGATTCCAATGAGGCGCAGCCGGGCCGAGCGCCGGCCCATCATTCGCAACACGCGCACGTTCATACCCTGGAGACCGAGGAACGTACCGAGCCGGTTCACGCTCTCGCCCGCCTGGCCTTCCTGCGAGTGGTTCCACAGCGCAATGAAGTAAGGCAAGTCGAGCGTGCCGATCGGGTCGAGGCGCGCGGCGTGCGGATCCTCCGTCGCGTGCTGGAGTGCGCCACGCCATTGCTCTTCGACGCGCCGCAGGCGCGCATGCCGCCAGCGGCGCAGCGCACGCACCGCAATGATGGTGCCGATCAGGAGCAGCGCGGCGGTGAGCGCCCCGGTGGCGATGGCCTCCGCGAACGGCAGCAATGTGCCCGCTTATCGGCGCGCCAGGCGCTTGCCGACGATCTTCACCTTGTCGCCCACACGGTAGCTGGTGGCGTCGGGGAAGGTGAAGGTGCGCGTGCCGCCCTCATCGAGTTTCACGATTACGTGATGGCTGGTGGTGGACTTCCGGTTCTTCTCGATCTGGTGGCCCGCGTACGCGCCGCCCGCCGCCCCCGCCACCGTTGCCACGTCGTTGCCGCGGCCGCTGCCGATCTGGTGGCCGACGACGCCGCCTGCGACGCCGCCCAGTACCGCGCCAAGGCCGCTGCCTTCGCCCGCCTTCTTCACCGTCTTGAGCTCGATCACAGTGGCGCAGTCCTTGCAGGCAGCGTTGGCGGCGGGCGCGGCAATCACCGCGAGCGATGTCGCTGCGGCGGCGAGCAATCTATTGAAGCTGTTCATCATTCCTCCTGAGATGCGTGTTTCGATCAGCGCAAAAATCATAGCACGCAGGGTTTTCGAGCCGCCCACGTGGATGGGCGCCCAGGGAGAGGATAATCGGTAAAAAAGACGGCACACAACGACGGGGAGGAGCGCACATGGATTTTCGACGCGACGCCGGTATCGCCCTGGCCGCAGTTCTAGCTGCCTGCGCAGCGGGACCGGAGAAGAAGGAGGCTGCCCCCGCGGTGCAGGACTTCGACGCGGTACAGATCGTCCGCATCGATACCGTGGGCCCCTCCGGCGGCGTGAGCGCGCGTTGCGGCGTGAAGAACGACCGCGGCAACAGCGAGATTCTCGCCCCCGGCGTGGCGGAAGTGCTCCGCTCGGCGCGCCCGCTCGAGGTGCTGTGCTTCGCGACGGGCTATCGCATCGCGATGCGCTCGCTGGAATCCTCGGGGGACGTGATCGGATCCGCGGCCACCGGTGTCGTCACCGGCGGCGCGATGGGCGCAGTGGCCGCACTGCCGTTGCTGGCGGTCCCGGTGTTCGGCCCGCTGATGTACATGGGCGTGGTGGGCGGCGGCGCGCTGCTCGGTGGCGCGGTTAACGCGGCCGACAAGCATTCCAAGGGAAAGATCTATTCGTACCCGCCCTCGGCGGTGATCGCGATGGTGCCCGAGTCCGCCGTGTCCTCCGATGTGATGGCTGCGGCCCGGCCGCTGACGGCCACCGAGCCGGTTCCCCAGCCGGCGCCTGCCGCGATGGGCGCCGCGGCGATGCCCACGGCCGTACCGATGCAGGCGGCGGTCGCGGCGGCTCCGCCGCCGACCGCGGTATTCAGGGTCGCGACGGCCCCTTCCGTGGCGCCGATGCTACCGATTTCCCATGAGGTGCCGGCGTTTCCCCCGGAGGCCGCCCAGGCGGGCCTCACCGAGGGCAAGGTTCGCGCACAGCTGGCCATCGACTCGGAGGGAAACGTCTCCGCGGTGCGCATCGTGGAGGCACGGCCCGAGCGGCTGTTCAACCGCGCGGTCACCGAGACGCTGTCGCGATGGAAATTCCCCGCCGGGAGCGCGGGCCGGCAGTTCGACGCGGAGATCGAATTCCGGCGCTGACTCAGGTGTCTTCGTTCTTCAGCTGCGGGAAGAGGATCACGTCGCGGATCGAGGCGCTGTCGGTAAAGAGCATCACCAGCCGATCGATGCCGATGCCTTCGCCCGCCGTGGGTGGCAGGCCGTACTCGAGCGCGCGGATGTAGTCGGCGTCGTAGTACATCGCCTCCTCGTCGCCTGCTTCCTTGGCCTTCGACTGCGCGGCGAAGCGTGCCGCCTGGTCCTCGGGATCGTTCAGCTCGGAAAAGCCATTGGCCAGCTCGCGCCCGGTGATGAAGAGCTCGAAGCGATCGGTGACGGCGGGATTGGCGTCGTTGGCGCGCGCAAGCGGCGAGACGTCCACCGGGTGCGCGATGATGAACGT
>JANNKG010000383.1:0-1720 GCA_031396185.1 Burkholderiales bacterium
GCTCGGCAACCGACTTCTTGCCGCGCGTCATGAGAACGTTCATGAACTTGGCGACTTCCTCGCTCTTGTGCTTCGGATCGGGAAGGATCTCGCGTTTCGGGACTTCTCTGCGGCGCGGCATAAGGGTCTATCCGTGTAAAAGTTGCGTTTGTCGGGCCGATCGGCCCGGAATCAAGCCGCCTTCGGGCGCTTGGCGCCGTATTTCGAGCGCGACTGCTTGCGATCCTTCACCCCGGCGGTGTCGAGGCTGCCCCGTACCATGTGGTAGCGCACGCCCGGCAGGTCCTTTACGCGGCCGCCGCGAATCAGCACCACCGAGTGCTCCTGCAGGTTGTGCCCCTCGCCGCCGATGTAGCTGATCACCTCGTAGCCGTTGGTAAGGCGCACCTTGGCGACCTTTCGGAGGGCCGAATTGGGTTTCTTGGGCGTCGTGGTGTAGACGCGAGTGCACACTCCGCGCTTCTGCGGGCTGCCCCCAAGGGCGGGCACCTTGCTCTTGGTCACGATTTTCTTGCGCCCTTTGCGCAGCAACTGGTTGATCGTCGGCATGTTTTCTCGATGCGTTGGTTTGGGGCCCTGGAGAGCCATCCGCCAGGCTCCCTTGCGGGCTCCTGACGGGGAAAAAGCTCTCAATTTTAGGGGGTTATGACACTACCGTCAAGCAACCTGCTCGCTGCCGACATCGGCCTCGTCGAGGGAGAAACCGAAGGAGGCGCTCGAGCTCGGCTCCACGTCCTTCTTCTTGCGCGTGGAGTGGTAAGCCAGGCCGGTTCCCGCGGGGATCAGGCGACCGACGATGACGTTTTCCTTGAGTCCACGCAGGTCGTCTTTCTTGCCCATGATCGCGGCTTCAGTCAGCACCCGGGTGGTCTCCTGGAACGAGGCCGCCGAGATGAAGGAGTCCGTGGAAAGCGACGCCTTGGTGATGCCGAGCAGCATGTACTCGAAGTGCGCCGGCTTCTTGTTTTTCGCCTTGGCCCGGTCGTTCTCCGCGAAAAGTTCGGCCCGTTCGACCTGCTCGCCGATGATGAAGCGGGTTTCGCCCTGGTCGACGATCGACACACGGCGCAGCATCTGCCGCACGATCACCTCGATGTGCTTGTCGTTGATCTTCACGCCCTGGAGACGATAGACGTCCTGGACCTCGTCGATGATGTATCGCGCGAGCGCCTCCATCCCCTGCAGCCGCAGGATGTCGTGCGGGTCGGCGGGGCCATCGACGATGGTCTCGCCCTTGTTGACCACCTGACCGTCGTGCACGGTGACGTGCTTGTCCTTCGGGATCAGGTACTCGTGGGCTACGCCGTCGAAGTCCGTGATGATCAGGCGCTGCTTGCCCTTGGTGTCCTTGCCGAACGAGGTTGTGCCGGTCACTTCCGCAAGCAGGCCCGCGTCCTTCGGCGAGCGTGCCTCGAAGAGCTCGGCCACGCGCGGAAGGCCGCCCGTGATGTCGCGCGTCTTGGACGATTCCTGCGGGATCCGCGCCAGCACGTCTCCCACGTTCACCTGCGCGCCGTTCTTGACCGTGATGATCGCGCCGATCTGGAAGGTGTAGTTCACTGGCGTATCGCCCGTGCCGGTGGCGAGCTTGACCTCCTTGCCCTTGTCGCCGATCAGCTTCACCGCGGGCCTCAGGCCCTTGGTCGCCGACGTGCCGCGCCGCTTGGGATCGATCACGACCAGGCTCGACAGGCCCGTGGTCTCGTCGATCTGCTTGGCC
>JANNKG010000389.1:0-3833 GCA_031396185.1 Burkholderiales bacterium
GTCGAGGCCCTTCTTGTCGATGAGCCGCAGCCCGGCGCTAGTCAGGCGCATCTTGACCCAGCGGTTCTCGCTCTCGACCCAGAACTTGCGGTACTGCAGATTCGGCAGGTAGCGACGCTTGGTCTTGTTGTTGGCGTGGGACACGTGGTGTCCAACTCGGGGGGCCTTCCCCGTCACTTGGCAAACGCGGGCCATGGGAAACCTCTATTAATCGGTTATAGAATCAAAGCATTAGATTTTAGCATCTTCCCGGCTCATCTCGCAACCGGATCCACCCTCCCCGCCGAAAGGCTGCTCACCGTGCAATTCAATTTTGTTCGTTTGATATCAGCAGCTTTCCTGCTCCTGCTTCCGATGGCTACGTGGTCCTTTAGCGTGATTGCCCCCGCGGCCAACGTCGTCGAATTCAAGAACCTCCATCTCAACCATTACTTCCTGACGGTCGACCCCACTGAGATGGCTGCAATCGATGCCGGGGCAGCCGGTCCGGGTTGGATCCGCACTGGATTCGGTTTCGCGGCGTACTCGACATTGGGCCTATGCGGCGATTGCGTTCCCGTAAGCCGCTTTTATGGAACACCCGGCCTGGGCCCCAACTCCCATTTTTACACCGCCGATGTCGCAGAATCAGAAGGGCTGAAACGCCTCGGCAGCGGATGGTCGTTCGAGAGGCTCGAGTTCGCGATATCGCCCCCCCAGGGCAGCGCGTGTGCCGCGGGCGTGCCGGTCTATCGCCTGTACAACAACCGCTGGATGTTCAACGACAGCAATCATCGCTATGTCACGAGCGCGTCGGAACGCGCGGCGATGCAGGCGCAGGGGTGGATCGACGAAGGTGTGCATTTCTGCGCCCAGGCGAACGTCGAGATCCCGATTGAAAAGTACTCCATCGAGATCGACCTGGATCGCAAGATACTGCCGAGCGCGCAGTGCGAGGACGAATCCGTCAACCTGGGCGGCTGCCTCGCCGTCAACAACCTGCCCGTTCCCAACCTCCTGGTCGGCCCGTATTCCTACCCGGTATCCGATGTTTTCACCCGGTACACCGGTTTGTCGGCGGATCGTGCGTACGTACCCACCCGGCTCGCTCCTGATGTCGCGGCGCGAAACGTGTTTGTGCAAGGCGACGATCTCATCTGGGGCCTGCACATCGATTCGCGGGAGAGGGGCCCGTCGCCCTATGCCAGCATCAACCCGCTGTACCAGATGCGGACCACAACTTCGCCGGGTGCGCCCGACCGACGCTTCTTCCCGTGGGCCCGCGGCTATCCGTTCGAAACACAACTGTCGTTCACCGCAGCGGTGAACGTCATGCGAGTGAATCTGCGCGGACCGAATAGCCATGCGTACGGCCACCCGACGATCGAATTCATTGACCAGAAATCGGGGCACCACCTCTACTACACGGTGCTCGCATACGGGACGATTGCGGGCGGCGATTTCGTCGCGCCGGACGTGGCGACCGGAAAGGTGATCGTTGGGACCACGGCGCGCGATGGCTCTCCATTCGGGCGCAACTTCGGGAGCGTGACGTTCTCCACTCCGTCGGGGCTCGAGGCAGGCCCCAGCGCCCAGAGTCGTTTCGGGCGCTTCGATTTCCGCGTGGATCGCGCCGAGTTCCAGCGCATCCTCGATGCGGCGCGGCAGGCGGACCCCGCGCTTTCGGCCAATCCGGCCGACTACCTAGTCGACAACTTCCATTTCAACAACGAGGTCGTGGGCGACGCCGAGATCGGGATGAATCTCTACCACGTGTCGCTGCGAGTGATGCGCCGTTGAGACCAGCGCGTTAGGAGGACACCCAACGGGCGTGTAGCTAGATGAGGCCCCTTTCGGCGAACGACAGGCACGCACCCGGCGCCACGATGAAATGGTCGAGCACCTTGATGTCCACCAGCGCCAGCGCCTCGGCAAGCGTGCGCGTAAGCGCCTGGTCCTGGAGGCTCGGTTCCGCCACACCCGAAGGGTGGTTGTGCGCCAGGATGAGTGCCGCCGCATTGTGTCGGAGTGCGTGCTTCACCACCTCTCGCGGATAGACACTCGTCTGGGTGAGCGTGCCGCGAAACAGTTCCTCCGCGGCGATTACGCGGTTCTGGGCATCGAGAAAAACGCAGTAGAAGCATTCATGCCCGAGGTCCTGCATTTGCAGGCGCAGGTAGCCGCGCACCGCCGCGGGCGAAGTGAGGCTGTCTCGCGCCTTCATCTCCTCGGCGAGTGCGCGCCTCGCGAGCTCCATCACCGCGGCGATCTGCGCGTACTTCGCCGTCCCCACGCCGGGCACCGCATCGAGCTCGCCTTGCGCGGCGGAAAGCACGCGCGAAACGCGGCCGAAGCGGGCAAGCAGCTCGCGGGCCACGTCCAGCGCGCTCTGGCCGCGGACGCCGGTTCCGAGGAAGAGCGCGAGAAGCTCCGCGTCCGATAACGCCGCCGGTCCTTGCGCCAGCAGTCGTTCGCGGGGCCGCTCGGCAAGCGGCCAGTGGGCCATGGACATGCGCGCCTCGATGACGAGTAAAATATGATTATGGACAAGGCCTTGGAGCCAGGATGAACAAGCGTTTGCTGCTGGGGGTCACGGGGGGCGTCGCCGCCTATAAAGTGGCCGAGCTTGCGAGGCTGCTGCAATCGAATAACGTCGAGGTCCAGGTTGCGATGACCGAGGCCGGGACACGATTCGTGACGCCGGCGACTTTCCAGGCCCTCACCGGCCGCCACGTCGTGACCAACCTGTGGGACGCGAGCTTTCCGAACCACATGGCGCACATCGAGCTGTCGCGCGGCGTGGACGCGATCCTCATCGCGCCGGCGAGCGCCGATTTCCTGGCGAAGCTCGCGCACGGCCTCGCCGACGACGTGTTGTCGACGACATGCCTCGCGCGTAATTGCCCGCTGCTGGTCGCCCCGGCGATGAACCGCGAGATGTGGGACAACCCGGCGACGCAGCGCAACCTGGCAACCCTTCGCGCCGATGGCATCGCGATCCTTGGCCCTGCGGCCGGCGACCAGGCGTGCGGCGAGGTCGGCATGGGCCGCATGCTCGAGCCCGAGGAGCTGCTCCAGGCCGTGACCGCGTTGCTCGCGCCCAAGAGGCTGGCAGGGCGCAAGGTGATCGTGACGGCGGGCCCGACGTTCGAGGCGATCGACACCGTACGCGGCATCACCAATCCGTCGTCGGGGAAGATGGGCTACGCGATCGCCGATGCCGCCGCGGCACTCGGTGCGGAAGTGACGCTCATCAGCGGCCCCACCGCGCTCGCACCCCCGTCGTACGCGCACTTCGTCTACGTGACCAGCGCCGCGGAGATGGCGAACGCGGTGAAGGCGCATGTCGCGGGAAGCGATTTCTTCTTCGGCGTGGCCGCCGTGGCGGATTACACGCCGGTGGCGACCGCTAGCCGCAAGCTGAAGAAGAGCGCCGAGCCGATGGAGCTGAAGTTGAAGCCCACCGAAGACATCCTCGCCTACGTGGCCGCGCTGCCCAACGGGCCGTTCTGCGTCGGCTTCGCGGCCGAGAGCGAGAACCTGGCCGAGTACGCGCAGGCCAAGCGAGCACGCAAGAGGATCCCGATGATCGTGGCCAACCTGGTGCAGCACACCATCGGCAAGGAAGAAAACGAGGTCACGATCTACGACGATCACGGCGCCCATTGCCTCGCCCGCGCGCCCAAGCTGAAGATCGCCCACGGCATCGTCGCACACGCGTTGGCGCTGTGCGACGCGCCCCCGCATGCCGCCAGCGTCACTGCACTGAAACAGGTTCTTTAAGATGGAATAAAAGGGTCAGACACTTTCATTCGCCACCGATGCGAATGAAAGTGTCTGACCCTTTTATTCGT
>JANNKG010000492.1:0-9838 GCA_031396185.1 Burkholderiales bacterium
GGGGAAACTCCTGGCCGAGGGCCGCCACCGACTGTTTGTCGAGGGAGACGTCGACGCGATAGACCGGCTCCTTGGCGGACAGGGGGCCGATTCGTTCTCCCTGGGTCCAGACGTTGCGTCCGATGTCGGTGACCACGCCGCGATACTGGCCGAAGCGCTCGTAGGGGAACGCCTCGTAGCGAAGCACCACTTCGTGCCCCTTGGCGACGAACCCGATGGCTCGTGTCGGTACCAGCAGCTCCACGTGCAGGCCGCTACCCTTGGGGAGCACCGTCACCAGCGGCGCGTCGGCGGCGATCGACTGCCCGCGGTTCACCGCGACGTTGGTGACCACGCCGGCCATGGGGGCACGAATGATGGTCTCGCGACGTGCCTCGACTTGCGACATTCCTTCGCGCAGCTCGCTCAGTTGTCGCGAAACCTGCTCGACCTGGGCGCGCGATCGCAGCTGGATCTGCGGCTCCTCCATCTTCGACGCGCCAAGATCGCGTTCCACCTGCGAACGTTGGCGCCGTAGAGCCTGCAGCTTGATCTCCTGGTCGGTGACCTCGTCTTGCTTCTGCTTGGCGGCCACGTCGGAGACGAATTTTTCACCGGCCAGCGCCTTGAAGCGATCCGCCTGCTCGCGCGTGGATTTGACCCGGGTCTCCTGAAGGCGCATCTCGCGATCCACCTGCGTGAGCTCATTTTCGAGATCCTTCACCCGGCGGCGCAGCTGCTCGACCTGCTGGGAGCCGAGCTCGCGCCACTGGTCCTGCTCCTTCTCCAGGATCGCGCGGCGGCTCTGCATCTCGGCCCCGATCGCCTCGTGGGTGGAGCCTCCCGCCTGGTTGGTTCTCTCGAGCGAGATCTTGGCGAGCGCGTCGCCAGCCTTGACCTCGTCGCCTTCCTTGACCATCAGCTCCGAGACGCGGCCGGAGTCCTGGACCAGTACCCGCGCGGCCCCAGTGTCTAGCGCAAGGTAGCCCTCGACCCGCTCGCGGCGGGTGTATTGCCCCCAGACGGCGACCACGACCAACAGGACAGCGATGCCGGCCGCAAGCGCAGTGAAGACCCAGAAGGGAACGGGGCGCGCAATGGTCGCCTCGCCGAGAAACTTCTCGCGTTGGGCGTCGATCGCCTCTTGTCGGAATAGTTGGCGGGGCATGGGGCTCGAGCGATTGTATGCAAGAATTGCGCGTATAGGGAGCCCGCCAATAAATCCCGCACCGAGGAGGAAATCGTGTCCCGTCTCGCCCGATACGTAGCAGCGCTCGTCCTTGCAGTTGCAGGAATCGTCCCGGCCTTCGCGGTCGACTATCCCACCAAGCCGGTGAAATGGGTCGTGCCGTACCCACCCGGCGGGACCACGGACGTGCTGGCCCGGATCATCGCCCAGTGGCTCAGCGAGAAGATGGGCCAGCAGTTCATCATCGAGAACAAGCCCGGCGGTGGCAACAACATCGGCACTGAGCTGGTGGTCAAGGCCGCGCCGGACGGCTACACCATGCTCCTTGTGAATCCGGCGCACGGCATCAACGCGACCCTCTACAAGAACCTCTCCTTCAACGTGATCCGCGACATCGCGCCCGTGGCGGGGCTCATGCGCACGCCAAATGTGATGGAGGTGACCAACTCGTTTCCGGCGAAGACCGTGAAAGAGTTCATCGACTACTGCAAGGCGAATCCCGGCAAGGTCAACATGGCGTCCTCGGGCAGCGGCACCTCGGTGCACATGTCCGGGGAGCTATTCAAGTCGATGACGGGCTGCGACATGCTCCACGTGCCATATAAAGGTGCCGGCCCCGCCATCGCGGATCTCATTCCGGGACAGGTCCACGTCCTCTTCGACAATCTCCCGTCGTCGATCGGTCACATCAAGGGCGGGCGGCTGCGCGCCCTGGCGGTCACCTCAACCGAGCGCGATCCGACGCTGCCCGATACGCCGACCGTCGCCGAGACGGTTCCCGGCTACGAGGCTACGGCGTGGTTTGGCGTCGGCATGCCGAAGGGCACGCCGCGCGAAATCATCGAAAAGGTGAACGCCGAGGTGAACCGCGCCCTCGCCGATCCGAAGATGCGCGACCGCCTTGCGGAGCTCGGCGGAAAACCGATCGCCGGTACGCCGGAGGATTTCGCGAAGGTGATCGCCGCGGAGACTGAAAAATGGGCGAAAGTGGTGGTGTCGTCCGGGGCGAAGGTGGAGTAGGCGCGCGCGCCTACAGCCACTCCCGCAATCGCCAACGACCCTTAGACGGGGCGACCCTCGTGGTCGATCAGGACGCTGCGACTGAAATCGGGAAGGTGCTCGCGCAAGTGCATCGGACGGAAGATCCACTGCGTTCCTTCGGTCGTGTGGCGCAACTCCTCCACGATGCGCCACCCCTTCTCGGCCGTGAGGCCCAGGGCGTGCATCTCCGCCAGCAACGTCTTCCGGGCGGCCGTCAGGCGCTCCGAGACTTCTGTGGCAAGGGACTCGACGTTCTCGTTGGTCATCCCGCAAGTTTACGCGGTAGGGGGTGGCGCGATCGGGGCGTCCGAGTTGCAGGCGTCACAATGCGGCCCAGCCGCTGATCAAACCCCGTAGGAAACGAGACCGTCGATGGCGTTGAAACAGCTGAGCCCCGAAGAGATTCGCGACTGGACGCGCGAGCAGAAGGATCGCTGGTGGCTGGAGAACGTCTATCGCGGCGACATGCCGCAGCTCACGCTGCGCTCCGCCGTAACGGGTTTCCTCCTGGGCGGGGTTCTCGCGGCGACCGCGCTCTATATCGCGGGCAAGACCGGCATCACCATCGGCGTGGGCCTCACCTCGGTGATCCTGGCCTTCGCGATGTACCGGATGATGAATGCCGCCGGCCTCGCGCAGGATTTCACGATCCTCGAGAACAACTGCACCCAGTCGATCGCGACCGCGGCAGGTTACATGGTCGCGCCCCTTATCTCCGCGCTGGCCGCGTACATGCTCGTGACCAATACCATCATTCCGGCATGGCACATGGTGGCGTGGATGGTGGTGTGCTCGATCATTGGGGTGCTGCTCGCCTTTCCCCTCAAGCGCCGCTTCATCAACGACGAACAGCTGCCGTTTCCCGAGGGACGGGCCGCGGGGGTCGTGCTGGACGCGCTCTACACCGGCGCGGCGGCCGCAGGCGTATACAAGGCGAAGCTGCTCGCCTGGACCGCAGTCGCCGCGGGCAGCTACCAGCTGCTGATCAGCGACGGCTGGATGCGCCTCCTGCAATTCAAGCTGCTGCGTATGGACCAGTGGCTGGGGATGAAGGAGCCGTGGACGTTCCACGAACGCCTGGATACCTATTACTACGCAGCTTCGACCTACATTCCCAAGATCCTCGGCACGGATGTGCGCCAGCTCGGTCTGCGGCTCACGCTCGACGCCGCGATGATGGGCGTGGGCGGCCTCATGGGGATGGCGGTCGCGACCAGCGTTCTGCTGGGCGCATTCGTGAATTTCGTGATCCTCGCGCCCATCATGATCCAGGCAGGCGACATCGCTCCCCGCATCGGGCCGACGGGCGCGCTAGTTCCGATCTCGCGGTCCGAGATCGTCAACCAGTGGTCGCTGTGGTGGGGCGTCACCATGATGGTGGTCGGCTCGCTCGTAAGCCTCTTCGGGCGACCGAAGCTCATCACCAGCGCGTTCACGAACCTGCTCGGCCGCAAGGAGCCGGGCGCGGATGTCCTGAAGCACATCGAGTTCCCGCTCTGGATCTCGGCGGTGGGAGTTCCGGTCTTCAGCGTGCTGGGAGCATGGGTCTCGCACGCTTTTTTCGGAGTGCCGTGGCTGCTGGCGTTCATTTCGCTGCCGCTCATCTTCGTCCTTGCGGTCATCTGCACCAACTCGATGGCTCTCACCTCGTGGACCCCCACGGGCTCCCTCAGCAAGATCACCCAGTTCACCATGGGCGCGATCGACCGCACGAACCCCGCGAGCAACCTGATTCCCGCCGGCATGACCGCCGAGATCGCCTCGAATGCGGCGAACCTGCTCTCCGACATCAAGCCGGGTTACATGCTGGGTGCCAAGCCGCGCCAGCAGGCGATCGGCCACGTGATCGGCATCTTCGCGGGTGCACTGTGCAGCGTGCCGCTCTTCTACCTGCTCTTCCTGCCTCCGGACGCCAACGGCGTGCGCTCGGCCTCGACGATCGTCTCCGAGCAATTCGCGATGCCCGCGGCGCTGCAGTGGAAGGGCGTGGCGGAGCTGATCATGAAGGGCGTGAGCAGCCTGCCTACGTCGGCTGTCGTCTCCATGGTCGTGGCGGCCGCCGCTGCAATCTTCATCGAGGTCATGCGCATCGTTACCAAGGGGCGTTTCCCGCTTTCGGCGGTGTCCATCGGCCTGGGCGTGGTGCTGCCGCCGGAGGCCACGTTCGCAATGTGGATGGGCGCGACGATCTTCTGGCTCATGGGACGCAAGCACAAGACGCCCGGCACCAAGGGGCACGAGTTCTGGGTGGAGGGAATGGAGCCGATCTGCGCGGGACTCATTTCAGGCTCCGCATTGGTGGGAATCGGGAACGCAATCGTAAATGTGCTGCTGTAAACGGTGGGCAGGGTGATGGAGAATGCACCTTCCGCCAGAGTCCGTACTGCGGTACAGTCATCGCCCATGAGCGCTCCAATCGCGTGCAGTCAGTGCAAATCAGGTCCCCGGGACATGGAGGGACACCCGAACCTGTCCCTCCACGTGACGCCCGCCGAGGGCGGAGCTCAGAGGGCCGCCTTCAGATGTGCGGGGTGCGGAATGGAATGGGTGCGCACCTACATGGGAAGCGGCGTCTTCGCGTGGAACAGCGCGCCGGCGGTGCGCTAGGTCCGTACCAGGCGCAGGTCGAAGGCAAATCCGCGCAGGCTTTTTAAAGCCACCGCCCCCATCCCCGGATGGGCGACATTGATCAAGTAGTTGCGCTCCTCGGGAACGACTACTGACGGCACTGCGAGAGCGAGCGCGCGGGCCCCTTCGCACCATTTCCTTCCCCACGCCTGGCAGTGCTCCGAAGGTAGGGGCCGCGCCCAATCGTCGGGCAGCTCATTCATGCCAGGCCGGTGGACTGGCGCGTCGTCGGGAATGTCTATTGCCACCAGCACCAGGTCCGCGGGCGGCCTGCTCGCGTGCACCAGGTATTCCAGCGCGGCGAGGGCGATCGAGCTTGCGGCATGCAGCACCCGCGTGCCGGGCGGTGTCCAGCGCCCGCCGTTCAGGAACGCGCCAGTGCCCTCGCGATCCTTGCAGAAGGGCTCGCGCGCGAGGCGCCACACGCGCATCAGGCGGTTCCGCCGTAATTCAGCGTGCTGAGCACGCGCCGCACCTGGTTGGCGCCGGCCTCTGTGTCGATGAGCGAGAGGGGCGAGCCCCCCAACGCAAGGTTGTCGGAGATGAGCCATGCGCGCGCGGCTTTCGGGGTGCCGAATGTCTCCTCGGCACGGCGCGCGATATCGCCCAACCGCAGCACCTTCTCGCTTTCGGAGGGCGAGAGCGTCTCGTTGGCGGCGAGCCGGCGGTGGAAGGTACTGGCTGGAATGCGCAGCGCGGCGAGGAGGTCCTTTTGCGCGACGGCCATGTAGACCACCGCCTCATCGATTGCGCTCGCCGGCAACCCCAGGCGCACCGTCGCGATCGCCTGCGCGGGATCGGGCGGGCGCGAGACGATCCTGCGGAAGCTCAGGACCTGGGCTACAAGCTTGGCTGCGACTCGCTTCGTGGGGCGTGGCATCGTTCCCATATGATAGTCCAATAACTCCCATTCAGGAATGCCTGACGTTGGCGCGCGGGGGCTTGCTCTTTCTGAGGTAGGTGATAATATTATCACCACCCATGGAAGCGCTCCTCACAGCTCGGCAAGCCGAGATCCTCGAAGTCATTCGCGCCCACATGGCCGAATACCACCGCCCGCCTTCCCACCCAGAGCTAGCCCGCATCCTGGGGCTGGCCTCCACCAACGGTGTCTTCAAGCACCTGATGGCATTGGAGAAAAAAGGGGCGATCGAACTCTCCCCCGGTGTGGCTCGGGGCATCCGCATCAAGCAAGATCAGGGGTTGGCGCTGGTGGGCCGGGTGGCTGCTGGCAGCCCGATCCTCGCCCTCGAGAACATGCTGGGCCGTTATCCGGTCGATGCCAGCCTTTTCAATCCGCGCGCCGATTACATGCTGCAGGTGAGCGGCCTCAGCATGAAAGACGAGGGCATCCTCGACGGCGACTGGCTGGTGGTTCACCGCACCAGCGAAGCGCGCACTGGCCAGATCGTCGTGGCGCGTATCGGAGATGAAGTGACGGTGAAGCGCTTCAAGGTCCGCGGCCACAAGGCCGAGCTCATTCCCGCCAACCCCGCATTCGAGACGCTGCACCTCGACCTGAAGCGCGACGCGCTCACCATCGAGGGCGTGGCAGTGGGCATCATCCGCAACCTCAACGCATCGCGCTCTAGATGAAGGCCACGGTGGCCGAGCTGGTGAAATTCCCCGGGGTCTGGCGTGGCGGCGAGCTCGAGCACGTCGTTCACTCGGTGGTTGCCACGGGCCACGCGAACCTCGATGCCGAGCTGCCCGGTGGCGGCTGGCCGCTCGGCACGCTCTCCGAAGTGCTGCACGACGGCGTCGGCATCGGCGAGGTCTCGTTTCTCTGCGGAGCGCTCGCACGCGCAAGCGAAGGCAGCCGCCTGCTCGCTTGGGTGAACACGCCGCACCTGCCCTATGCGCCTGCGCTGGCGCAGGCCGGAATCCCGCTCGATCGCTGCCTGGTCATTCGCCCCGCCACGCGAGAGGACGCGTTGTGGGCGTCCGAACAGGCGTTGAAATCCGGTGCGTGCGGGGCGGTGATGCTCTGGATGGAACGCTTCGCCGAGGAATACGCCTGGTTGCGGCGCCTGCAGATGGCCGCAGAGGCAGGCCGAACGATGGCCGTGCTCTTCCGCTCGACCGCCGCCGAAAGGCACTCCACGCCGTCGCTCCTGCGCATCGTGCTGTCCCGCGATCGTGGCGTGCTGAAGGCCCGCATTCCGAAGCGGCGCGGTCCGCCGCTCATCCATCCCATCCCATGCTCTGGGTCGCGCTCGAGTTCCCCGACTTCCCCCTCCAGATCGCCGAACGCGCCGGTGTTGGTGTCCAGCCGCTCGTAATCGCGGAAGGTCCGACGCAGCGCCCCTTCGTGGCGTGCGCCAACGCGGCTGCGCGCGCGGCCGGCATCCGCGCGGGACAGGCAGTGGCAGCAGCCAAGGCGCTGGCAGGGGAGCTGCGGGTCATCGATCGCGAGCCGAGCATGGAACGCGAGGCGCTCGAGCGACTTGCCGCCTGGGCCTGCCAATTCACTCCGGTGGTGAGCCTCGAGCCCCAGGGCCTGGTTCTCGAGGTCGAGGCGTGCCTGCGGCTTTTCCAGGGACACGCGAATCTCACCGTGGCTATCCAGCGCGGCATCCGGGCAATGGGCCTTCGTGCGGCACTGGGTATCGCGCCCACGGCGCTTGCCGCCCGCCTCTTTGCCCGAGCCGAGGCGCAAGGGCGCGGCGTGCGCAGCTGCCTCGCGCTGGAGGATTTGCGCGAGCGCTTGGCCGACCTGCCGCTTTTCCTGCTCGCCTGGCCCGAGAAGACGCTCGCGCAGCTTACGGACTTGGGCATTGTGCGGTTGCGCGACGTGCTCGATCTGCCCGCCGAGGGAATCGCCAAGCGCTTCGGGACCGAGATCGGGGTCAGCCTCGACCGCTTGCTCGGCCGGCTCGCCGATCCGCGCGCCCCGTACAGCGCGCCGGCGCAATTCCGTTCGCGCCTCGAGCTTGCGGCGGAGACCGCGGGCGTCGAAGCCCTGCTGTTCCCGCTGAAACGCATGCTGGTGGAGTTCGAGGGTTATGCGCGCGGCCGTGGCGCGGGGGCGCAACGCATGGCGCTGCGCCTCGAGCATCGCCGCAAGTTGCATACGCGCGTCGAGCTCGACTTCGCATCCCCGGAGCGCGAAGCTGACTTCATCCTCGCCATAGCGCGCGAGAAGCTGTGGCGCCTCAGGCTTCCCGCCGCAACCCTGGCCCTCGATCTGCGCGCCGAAGCGCTCCTCGCCTACACCCCGCGTGTCCGTGCCTGGCTTCCCGGTCCGCGGGAGCAGCAAGTCGATTGCGAGCGATTGGTCGAGCGCCTGGGGGCGAGGCTGGGGCGCGAGCGTGTGTTTGGCATCGCGCTCGCGAACGATCACCGCCCCGAGAAAGACTGGGCCGCTGTGGGGAGCCGTCCCGGAGTAGCGCGAGAGAGAAAACCGGGACTACACCCGGTATTGGGGCTACGCCCTGCCTGGCTGCTGCCGCGCCCACAGCGCCTGGTCCTCGCGAACGGCCATCCCACCCTGCAGGGGGCCCTCGCGCTTGGCCCCGGCCCGGAGCGCATCGAGGCGGGATGGTGGGACGGCGAGGAAGTGCGGCGCGATTATTACGTCGCCACCAACGAGCACGGGGAAACGTTCTGGATCTTTCGCGAGCACTGCGATCTCTCGGCCTGGTACCTGCACGGGGTGTTCGCGTAAGCGACCCCGAGCAGCGAAGAATTCCATGATTCCCGGCTACGCGGAGCTGCACTGCATCACCAACTACACCTTCCTGCGCGGCGCCTCCGATCCCGAGGAGCTCGTCCATCGCGCCGTCGAACTGGGCTATGGCGCACTCGCGATCACCGACGAGTGCTCGGTGGCAGGGGTGGTGCGGGCGCACGGGGCGGCAAAAGACACGAAGCTCAAGCTCATCATCGGTTCGGAATTCACGCTCGACGATGGCCTGAAGATGGTGCTGCTGGTGGAGGACCTGCACGGCTACGAGACGCTGTGCGAGCTGATTACAAAGGCTAGGAGGGCGGCACCGAAGGGCGAGTATCGCCTCGCGCGTGACGACATTCCCCAGTCCCCCGGGGGACTGCAGGCCTTATGGATTCCCCCTCCCGGGAAACTGGTGTCCGAGACCGGCTTTATCGCCTCACGCTTTCCCGGAAAGGGATGGATCGCGGTCGAGCTGCATCGCGGCGAAGACGATGCGGCGCGCATCGCGGCCCTCGAGGCGATCGGACGCGAGGCCGGCATGCGGTGCGTCGCGACGGGTGACGTGCACATGCACGCGCGATCCTGCAAGAAACTCCAGGATGTCATGACGGCGATCCGCCTCAAGTGCCCGCTCGCCGAGGCGGGCAGGCGACTGCTGCCCAATGGCGAGCGCCACCTGCGAGCGATCGGCCGGCTCGCGGCGATCCATCCGCCCTATTTGCTCGCCGCCACCCTTGATCTCGCCAGTCGCTGCACCTTTTCGCTGGACGAGATCAAGTACGAGTACCCGGAAGAGCTGGTGCCGGCGGGCGAGACGCCTACTACCCACTTGCGAGCCCTGGTGATGCAGGGCCTCGCGCAACGCTATTCGCAGGGCGCGCCCGCGAAGGTCGCGCAGGCGATCGAGCACGAATTGGCGCTCATCGGTGAGCTGCAATACGAGCCTTTCTTCCTTACCGTGCATGACATCGTGAGGTTTGCACGGAGCCGGGAGATCCTCTGCCAGGGCCGGGGCTCGGCCGCCAATTCCGCCGTGTGCTATTGCCTGGGCATCACCGAGGTCGATCCCGGGCGCATGTCGGTGCTCTTCGAGCGCTTCATCTCGAAGGAAAGGAACGAGCCGCCCGATATCGACGTGGATTTCGAGCACCAGCGGCGCGAAGAGGTGATCCAGTACATTTATTCGAAGTACGGGCGCGAGCGCGCGGCGTTGACCGCGGTGGTCATCACCTACCAGCCGAGGAGTGCGTTGCGCGACGTGGGCAAGGCGCTCGGTCTGTCGCTCGACCAGGTGGACTTGCTCTCCAAGTCGATGTCGTGGTGGGACG
>JANNKG010000499.1:0-1526 GCA_031396185.1 Burkholderiales bacterium
GCGCTCGTCCATCGACATCCGCTCGATCGCGTCGCCCGCATACTCGTACGCGAACCCTGCGCCACCCTTCACGCCCAGGCGCCGGATGATCTCGAGGATCACGTCCTTCGCGTACACGCCTCGGGCGAGCCGCCCGTTCACGTCGATCCGGCGTACCTTCAGCGGTTCCATCGCGAGGCACTGCGACGCGAGCACGTCCCGGACCTGGGACGTCCCGATCCCGAATGCGACAGCTCCGAACGCGCCGTGCGTCGACGTGTGACTGTCGCCGCAGGCGATGGTCATCCCCGGCTGCGTCAGCCCGAGCTCCGGCCCGATGACATGGACGATCCCCTGGTGCCCGCTGTCGATGCCCAGCAGCCTGATCCCATGCTCGCGGCAATTCCGCTCGAGCGCTGAGAGCATGTCCTCCGCCATCACGTCCAGGAATGGCCGGCGCTGGTCGAGCGTGGGGACGATGTGGTCGACGGTACCGATGGTGCGCTCGGGCATGGCGACGCGCAGCCCGCGCGCGCGCAGCATGTCGAACGCCTGCGGGGTCGTGACCTCGTGAATCAGGTGGAGTCCGATCAACAACTGCTGCTGGCCGCTGGGCAGGGCGCGGACCATATGCGCCCGCCAGACTTTATCGAGAAGTGTTGCCGCCATCGGGAAGACGGAATCGTAGCACGCCGTCACGTCGATGTTCGACGGCGGGCGGCGGGTCGGCTCGCTGGTTGCTTCTGTCGTGCGACACCGCCCGCCCTTCAATGATTTGGGCCCCGCGTGTGCGGGTCCTGCATTCCAGCCATCGAAGGGCGGCGGCAGAAAGTGCGAGCTCAGCGATCGGATTTCTTCCGCTTCCCCTTCGCCTGCTCGCGTAACTGATGGGCCTTCTGTGTGACCTTCGCCTTCTCTTGCTGCGGCACGATGGCCTCGCCCTGGCGCTCGCGGCCTGCGACCTTGTACTGCCCCGGATTGACGTGGTTGTTCTTGCTCATGGTGGAGATCGTCTTCAAGGACGCTGTCCCCACCAACGATGCAGATCCAAGCCTCCAGCCGCCAACCCCGTATACTGAAAGCCCCCGATGAATTTCCTCGACAAGCTCAACCCGGAACAACGCGAAGCGGTGCTGCACACGGACGGACCCCTGCTGATCCTCGCGGGTGCGGGCTCCGGGAAGACGCGGGTGATTACGTTCCGTATCGCGTACCTGATCGGTAACGGACACGCTCGCGCGGACGAAGTGCTCGCGGTCACGTTCACCAACAAGGCCGCCGGAGAAATGCGGGAACGTGTCGACGCGGTCCTCGGCGAGGACTCGAACGGCGTCTGGCTCTCCACGTTTCACTCGCTCTGCGCGCGCCTGCTGAGGCGCGAGGCGCCGCACATCGGCTTGTCCAGGGACTTCGTGATCTACGACTCGTCCGATCAGGTCGCTGTCGTCAAGCAAGCCTCGCGCGAGCTGGGGATCGACGACAAGCTGGTGCCGCCACGGGCGGCGCTGGCGCGGATCAGCCAGGCGAAGAACCGGATGGAGGGCCCT
>JANNKG010000145.1:0-8682 GCA_031396185.1 Burkholderiales bacterium
GCGGCGCAGTACGGGACGATGACATTTGGCATCTCGGGGCAGCCACCCGGGCTGTCGATCAACGCGACGAGCGGCGTCGTGTCGGGTACGCCGACCGACGCGTCGGGCAGCCCCTATTCGGCCACGGTGAGCGCGAACAACGGCATTGCGACGACGAACCGGACCGTGGTGTTCAATGTCGTGCCCGCGATCAGCAGTGCGGCAACTGCCAGCGGGCAGACGGGGGTGGCGTTCAGCTACCAGATCACCGAGGCCGCCGGTCCGGTGTACACGAGCCACGCGGCGCTCGATCCCCTTCCGGCAGGACTTACGCTTGCCGCAGGGACTGGACTGATCTCCGGCACGCCGACGACGGTGGGCGGGCCGACGAGCGTAAGGCTCACGGGCTCGAACGCCTTCGGCACGAGCGCGCAATTCACGCTCGACATCACCATCACGCTGGGGCCGCCGGTCATCACCAGCTCGCTCACCGCGAGCGGCGGCGAGGGCGTCGTCTTCACCGCCTATCAGATCACCGCGACCAACTCGCCGCACTCCGCGTTCGGAGCCACCGGGTTGCCGCCCGGCCTGAGCATGAGCCCCAGCGGGCTCATCACCGGGACACCGGCTGCGGCATCGGCGGGCGCCTACCCGGTGAACATCTCCGCCACCAATGCGACCGGCACCGGCAGCGCGACGCTCAACATCACGATCTCGCAGCAGGCGCCGGTCAATACCAGCCTCGCGCCGCCCGCGGGGCAGACCGGGGTCGCCTACAGTTTCCAGATCACCGCGAACTTCGCTCCGACATCGTTCAATGCCACGAACCTGCCGCCGGGCCTGAGCCTCGGCCCACTGGGCCTCATCTCCGGTGTCCCCACCGCGGTGGGCACCTTCAACACCGCGACCATCACCTCGACCAACGGCTCGGGCTCCGACACCGATACGGTGACCTTCACGATCACGCTCGGACCGCCGGTGATCAGCAGCGCTGCGACGGCCGGCGGCGCCGTGGGTTTCGCTTTCAGCTACCAGATCGTGGCGAGCAACAGTCCCACGGTTTATGCGGCGAGCACGCTCCCGCCGGGCGTGACGATCAACACTGGCACCGGCCTCATCTCGGGGACGCCGACAGCGAACGGCACCTTCACCGGCACGATGAGCGCCACCAACACGACGGCGACCGCGACCGTCCCGCTCACCATCACGATCGCCGTGGGCATTCCCGTGATCACGAGCGCCACGCTATCGGGGGCCACCGGACAATCGTTCAACTACCAGGTGGTGGCGACGAACGGCCCGACGAGCTACGCGGCAACCGGGTTGCCGGCGGGACTCGTGATCAATACGACCACCGGCCGCATCACCGGCACGCCGACGGCCAGCGGGACTTTCTCGGTCGGCATCAGCGCGACCAACGCAACCGGCACCGGCAGCGGCGTGCTCACGCTCAACATCGCGCTTTCGGCCCCGCAGGTGACGAGCCCGCCGTCGGTCACCGTGTCCACGGGCAGCTCCTTCCACTATGAGATCAAGGTCCTCAACGGGCCCGCCACGTTCACGGCGACCGGGCTGCCCCCCGGGCTGACACTCGACCCGGTGTCGGGGCATATCGACGGCACCGTCACGGCCGGGGGGATCTTCGATGTCGTGATCACGGCGACCAACGCCACCGGATCGGTCACTTTCGTGTTGCGCGTCACGGTGGGGTTCGTGATCGCCCGCGCGGCCGATGCAACGGTCAACGTCGTCTTCCAGGAAACCACCGCGATCCCGCTTCCGGTGGCCGGCGACATCGTCACCGTCAACATCGTCTCGCTGCCCAGCCACGGGCTGATCACGACGCAACCGGGCAGTCCGGTCGTGATCTACACGCCCGCGATCGGCTACTCCGGCGCGGATGCCTTCACCTACAGCATCACCAACCCCGCGGGCACCTCGGCGACCGCGACCATCAGCATCGTCGTCGGCTCGCTGGTCCCGGTGGCGGGCACGGCCGCGGTGTCGGTGCCGCTCAATACGGCCACGGCAATCGAGATGGCGAAATACGTGACCGGCTCCGGGCTCACCGGTGTCGCGATCACCACGCCCCCGGCCCGCGGCAGGGCAACGGTGAACGGCTTGCTGATCACCTACACGCCGAACACCGATTACTTCGGCCCCGATTCGTTTGCGTACGTCGCGTTCGGAAACGTAGGCACCTCGCCTCCGGCAACGATTCACATCGAGGTCGTGGGCCGACCCGATCCCACGGCCAATCGCGACGTGGTGGGGCTCATCGACGCCCAGAACCAGGCGGCACGGCGATTCGCCGGGGCACAGATCGGCAACTACCAGCGACGCATGGAATCACTGCACCGCCCGGCTCCGGCGCCGGCGCCCGCCGCCGTTGCCCCGGCGCGAGAGCGGGCTGCGGCGAGCGCAGCGGCGCCTCCCGATCCGCGGGCGCCACAAGCCCCGGAAACGACAGCGAGCGGCTGGATGCCGGTGTCGCTGGTGAACACCATCATGCACGCGGTAACCTCGCGCTCCCTCGACGTGAGCGGCGCCAGCGGCAGTGGCGCGTTCTCGCCCGAGACGAGCCTGTGGATCGCCGGGACCGCCCACTTCGGCAATCGCGACGCCTCGGGCGAACGCAGCGGCATGCGCTTCGGAACCGACGGCATCAGCGCCGGCGCCGATCGCCGCTTCTCGGAGCGCCTCGCGATCGGGGTCGGTGCGGGCTACGGGCGTGACGACACCGACATTGGGGCGAACTCGCGCTCCAAGGCCACGGGCGGCTCGATTGCGGCCTACGGCAGCTACCAGCCTTCGCCGCGCACCTTCATCGACGCATTGCTGGGCTACGGGCAGCTGCGCTTCGACAGCCGCCGCTTCGTCGAGCCAGTGGAGGATTTCGCAACCGCCCGGCGCAAGGGCACACAGGTGTTCGGCTCGGTCGCCGCGGGCTACGAGCACCGCGATCGCAACCTGCTGCTGTCGCCCTACGGGCGGATCGACTTCTCGGTGGACCGCCTCGACCAGGTTTCGGAAAGCGGTGCCGCCTCCTACGCGCTCACCTATGCGCAGCAGACCCAGCGGAGCGTGCAGGCTGCTATCGGCGTGCGCGCGGAAGCCAAGCACGAGACCGAGTTCGGCTTCGCGGTGCCGCGGGTGCGGGCGGAGTATCGCCGCGAGCTCGAGGGCAAGGGTCGCGCCACGCTCTTCTACGCCGATCTCTTCGGCGGGCCCGAGTACACCGTGACGCCCGCCGGATCCAGCCGCAACTCGCTGCTGCTCGGCATCGGCGCCGATTTCGTTTTCCGCAGCGGCCTGCGGCTGGGCGTCGACTACACCGCGCAACGTGCGTCGGGTGCCGCGAACGTCCAGGGCGTGCGCCTGATGTTCTCGCAGGATCTCGACGCGCGCAGCATGCCGGGCTGGCGCTGGGAGCCGACCCTCAACAAGTACCCGATCACCGTCGACGCGGGCTTCGCCTGGGACGACAACGTCACCCGCGGTCGCGAGGCGGGCGACAAACTCTCCGATCGCATTTTCAGCCTGGGCGTGAGCCAGACGCGGCCGTTCGCGCTCGGCACCCACACGCGCCTGCAGGTGACTGGGCTTGCCAGCGGCGAGAAGTTCGACCGCCATGCCGGCCTCGGCCGCTTCTCGGGCGGGGTGCAAGGCGAGGTGCAGTATCGCGCCTCGGGTGCATTCGACGCGGTCACGTTCGGCTTCGTGGGGCGTGCAATGTACGAGCAATACGAGTCGCGCATGCGCACCGGCCCGCGCTACTTTGTCGGCGTCAACGCGCGCCGCTCGATCACCGACCGCATCGACCTGTTCGCCGAAATCGGGGGCAACGCGCGCAGCGGGCGCAGCGAGGTCTTCACGTGGCGCGACTATACGGCCAAGCTCAACCTCGATTACTCCCTCGGCCGCCTTGGCGTGATCTACCTCACGGGAGAGTATCGCCGCGGCGACACCGTCTCCACCGGCCACCCCTCGCTGGTGAACGTGGGCGTGGCCGAGGTGTTCGCGCCCGACGACGCGTTCGATGGATCGGAGCTGGTCGCCTACCGCTTCGACGCGCGCACGCTGATCGGCGCCGTCGGCTACAACTACCCGCTCGGCGCCCGTGATTCGATCGACCTCTCGGTCCGGCGCATCCAGGCCACCCCGCTCGCGCGCCCGAGCTTCGACTTTTCGGGATCGTCGCGCTACATCGACAACCAGTACTCCATCGTCTACCTGATGCGCTTCTAGGGGTTCGAGTCATGCACTACGGAAGTCTCGCCGTCCGAACGATGGCCTTTGCCGCGGTTGCCGCACTGGGCGGCTGCGGAGGCGGCGGCAGCCCGGGCGACACGCGCCCCGGCCAGGAAACGCCGATTGTGACCGAGGGTCCGAAGAGCTTCCTGCTGTTTCCGAATCCGCAGCAGCAGGCCGACGGCTCGCTTCAGATGGACACGCCCGGGTATGCCGAGGCCTATTACCGCGCCATCGACCCGATGAACGCCCGGGACACGCTCGCCAAGTGGAAGGCGACCAACGGTTTCGAGACCGGCACCGGCACCGAAATCAACGTGGTGTTCGGCGACCGGCGCGACCTGGGGTACGGGCGGCGCATGTATGCCCGCCAGAATCCCGACGGAACCCTCGCGTTCTACGTCGAGAACTACCTCATCGAGGCGGGTGCGGGATACGCATACTCGCCGCTCAACCTGGACGCGGCGATCGTGCGTGACACGCGCTGGATGGTCGGCATCAATGGGATCGAGTTCAGCCCCGGGCCCGAGGGCGGGGTGAGCTTTCCGAAGTTCTACAACTTCAGCCCCGCGGGCGAGCGCCAGCTCGCGGTGGACCTCGACGGCCAGGGGGCGAAGGCGATGCCGGGCCTCTGCATCAGCTGTCATGGCGGGCGCGGCGACCCACTCACCCCGCCTGATTCGACGGGAAAGCCCCGCTTCCCCCGGGTGGAGAACTCGGTGTCGCAGCATCGCGGCGACGTCCAGGCGCGCATGCACGCGTTCGAGCCGGACGTGTTCGACTTCTCCGTCACGCGCGCCGGCTTCACGCGCGCCGAGCAGGAAGCCTCGATCAAGACGATCAACCGGATGATCCTGTGTACCTATCCGCTCGCCGTGCCCTCGAGCGCGCCCGAGGACGCGTGCCGCCGCGCGGCCGGCGCGAGCGAGTGGCAGGGGACCTCGGCTGCGGTCATCAAAGCCGCCTATGGTGGCGACGGGCTGCCGAACGCGCAGTTCGTGGATGACTTCGTACCCCTCTCATGGCAGGCCGCCGGGCAGTCGACGCTCTACAAAGAGGTCGTCGTGCCGTCCTGCCGCGCCTGCCACATCGTGCGCGGCACCGCGGCGCAATCGGACCTCGACTTCAACTCGTACGAGAAATTCGTTGCCTATTCGGAGCGCATCAAGGCCCACGTGATCGATCGCGGCAACATGCCGCTCGCCAAGATCGTCTACGACGCGTTCTGGGGGTCGGCGCGCCCGCAGCTTCTCGCCACGTTCCTGCAGGCGCAGGGCTTCGCGGTGCGCGACACGGCGGGCGCGGTGCTGCGCCCCGGCCGGCCGATTGCCGACCCGGGCCCGGATCGCGTGGTGCTGCCAGGAGCCACCCCGCTGTCGGCGTCCGGCAGCCTTTTTGCGACAAGCTACGCGTGGTCGATCGTCTCGGGCCCGGCAGGCGCATCGGTCACCGGGGCCAACTCCGCGCAGGCGACGTTCAATGCGTCCGCCGACGGCACCTATGGGGTCCAGCTGGTTGCGAGCAACGGCTCGGCGGCAAGCGCGCCGGTGCAGGTTCAACTCGTGGTGCGTGCGGCGCTCACGCCCGCGCCAACCGCCATCCGGTTCGCCGATATCAAGGCAGTGCTGCAGGGGCCATGCGTGCAATGCCACAGCCCGACAGGGACGCCGCCACTGCCGCCGGTGTTCTATACCAACGAGGACCGCAACGGCGACGGCACGGTGGGGGATGCGATCGACGACCTCTGGTTTTACAGCGAAGTCCGCGGCCGGATCAACTTCACCGACATCGCCGCGAGCCCGCTGTTGCGCAAGCCCTCGGGCAAACACCACAAGGGGGCGCTCGTCGCGGGATTCAATGCGTCGGCGGCCCCCGGTGACGCCGCGCGTGCGCGCTACGACCTGTTCCTGAACTGGATCCTGAACGGCGCGCCTCAGTAGTTGCGCCGCGGGCCCGTGTAGTCGCTTTTCGGGAAGATGAAGGGTGGCGTGCGCCCGACCAGCGTCTCGATCAGCATCAACTCCTGGTCGGTGTGGTTGATGAAGGGGGCATTGCGGATGTTCTTGCCGGGTTGCTCGTTGGCAAGGATGTAGAGCGGGCGGTCGTGGTGGGTTGCGGCCACGGTTTCCTTGCTCTGCGGGTCGTTGGTCGCGGCGACGTCGGCCACGCCGTAACAAGTGCAGAAGTAGGTCTGCTCGGGATCGGCCTCGAGATAGACCCCGGTCCCGCGGATGCCGATGCTCGCGACCTTCGTGGTGAGCTGCACCGGGCGGCGGCTCGGAAATACCGACAGCAGCTTGCCGGTGATCAGCCTGAGCCCGGTGACGATGGACGATTCCTTCGCGGTCTCGATCACGATCTCGGTGCTGGGGCGGGCGATGTAGGCGCTCTCGCCGACCACGTAGACGATCTCGCTGTCTCGGCCGGTCTTGATCGTCGAGCCGCCGATGATCTTCGAGTCGAGCGTGCCGCGCGATCCGTCGATCTGCACCTCGCCCGAGATGCGATAGACCGACTTGCCGGGGGGCAGCTTCGAGGGCGGGCTGCCGAGGATCTGGGCGAGCAGGTCGGTGCTCGCAATCGTGATGCCGCCGAACATGCCCCCCGCGAGCATCCGGATCAGCATTCGGCGGCGCGGGTCATCGGCGCGGGTCATCGGCTTCGAATTTCATCTTGACGGGTCCCGGGACTCTGGATTTATCCGGCGATTGTATCGAATTAGGACGACGCGCTCGGATATCATTGCCGCGAATGCCCGAGTGATGGAATTGGTAGACATAAGGGACTTGAGAAATTTGAGCCCTTCGAGGGAAACCCCGGAGGTGTCACTCGTCAAAGTCGGCGAAAGCCCTGGAATCACTTCCGAGCCAATGCCGAGCCAAGCCTCCAAGCGGAGGAAGGTGTAGAGAGCAGACGGCGGGCGCCTAAGGCTGCATAGCTAAGGCGAAGGCGTGCTCCAGACCACGAACGGCGCTTGCGCCGGCGGCGAAAGCCGAGGTGGTACGAAAATCCCTCGGCCTCACGGCCATGCCGGTTCGACTCCGGCCTCGGGTACCAAGTCTTCAAGACGCCGGGAGGCGCCGTCTTGAAGAACCGTCAAGCCGCGACCCGCTCCGGCGCCATCGCGCTCGCCATGCGCTCCACCGCCTTCTTGATGTTGTCCATCGAGGTCGCGAACGAGATGCGCAGGTAACCCTCGGCGCCGAACGCCGAGCCCGGCACCGCCGCGACCGCCTGCGGCTGGGCGAGCAGGTAGTCGCACAACGCGAGGTCGGTCGGAGAAGCGATCCTGCCCGCGGCGTGCAGCTTGCGGATCGCCTCGCGGCAGTCGGGGAAGGCATAGAACGCACCCGCGGGCGGCAGGCACTTCACGCCGGGAATGCGGTTCAGTCCTTCGGAGACGACTTTCCCGCGCTCCTTGAACGCGGCCAGCATCGGATCGATGCACGACTGGTCGCCGTTCAATGCCGCCTCGGCGGCGTACTGCGAGATCGAGGATGGGTTCGAGGTGCTGTGGGACTGCACGTTCTCCATCGCCTCGATCAGCTCCGCGGGACCGCCGCAGTAGCCGATGCGCCAACCGGTCATCGAATAGGCCTTCGAGACGCCGTTCATCGTCAGGGTGCGCGGGTACAGGTCCGGGCACACGTTGAGGATATTCACGAATTTCGAGCCATCGAGCAAGATGTGCTCGTACATGTCGTCGGAGGCGACGACAATGCGCGGATGCTTGCGCAGCACTTCGCCCAGGGCTGCGAGTTCCGTGGCGGTGTAGACGGCTCCGGTGGGATTCGAAGGGCTGTTGATCCAGATAAGGCGCGAGCGCGGCGTGATCGCACGCTCCAGTTGCTGCGCGGTGATCTTGAATCCCTGCTCGACACCGGCGAAGACGAAGACCGGCTTGCCCCCGGCCATCATCGCCATGTCGGGGTACGAGACCCAGTAGGGAGCGGGAATGATCGCCTCGTCGCCCGGATTGAGCAGAGACATGCAGAGGTTGAACGAGGTCTGTTTGCCGCCGCACGACACCAGGACCTGGCGCTCGGTGTAGTCGAGCCCGTTCTCGCGCTTGAACTTGGCGGCGATCGCCTTCTTGAGCGAAGCGGTGCCACCCGCGGGGGTGTACTTGGTGAATCCCTTGTTGATCGCCGCGATCGCGGCGTCCTTGATGAACTGGGGGGTATCGAAATCGGGCTCCCCGGCGCCCATGGCGATGACGTCGCGACCCTCGGCCTTGAGCTTGGCCGCCTTGGCGGACACGGCCAGGGTGGGAGACGGCTTGATGACTTTGAGGCGATCGGCGATGAGCGACATGGGGCTTCTCCGGGCGGGTTGGAACAGGGTGCTTTGTCCCATTTTACCTTGTAGAATCTTCTGTTTGCCCGCCGCATTCTCCCCATGGAAGTCATCACTTTCCCGAACAGCCCCTTCCGGCTGCACCAATCGTTCCAG
>JANNKG010000509.1:0-15968 GCA_031396185.1 Burkholderiales bacterium
CATCCAGGCGCTCGCGATGCACGGGCGCACGCGCGCGTGCATGTACACCGGCGACGCCGAGTACGACACGATCCGTGCGGTGAAACAATCGGTGGGCATCCCGGTGGTCGCCAATGGCGACGTGAGGACCCCGGAGAAAGCCAAGTTCGTGCTCGAGTACACCGGAGCCGACGCCGTCATGATCGGCCGCGCCGCCCAGGGACGCCCGTGGATCTTCCGCGAGATCGAGCATTTCCTCGCCACCGGGGAAAAGCTGCCGCCGCCGCCGGTGGCGGAGATTCGCGAGGTGATGGTGGGGCACCTGCATGACCTTTACGAGTTCTACGGAATCGAGCGCGGCGTGCGGGTGGCGCGCAAGCACATCGGCTGGTACACCAAGGGACTGGTGAACTCCGCCGTGTTCCGCGCCCGCATGAACACCCTCGACGAGGTTGCGCTGCAACTCAGCGCCGTGGCCGAATTCTTCGACGGGCTCGCCGCGCGCTCCCGCGAGCTGCAGTACATAGCCGATGACGAGGTCGCGCTTGCAGCCTAAACACCGGACCCGGGGCGACTCGGATGCGAGGGACAACGAGCTGTCGTCGACGGTGCGCAAGGTGATGCGCCAGTACTTCAAGGATCTCGACGGCGAGAAGGCCTCGGGCATCTACGAGATGGTGGTGAGCGCGGTCGAGAAGCCGATGCTCGAAGTCGTCATGCTGCAGGCGCACGGCAACCAGACGCGCGCCGCCGAGCTGCTGGGGCTGAATCGCAACACCCTACGCAAGAAGCTGCAGCACCACGGGCTGGATTGATCGGCTGGAAAACCACCTCATAAAGATCCGCCGGGCGCTGATCAGCGTGTCCGACAAGCAGGGCGTGGTCGATTTCGCCAGATCGCTGCTCATCCACGGCGTCGAGATTCTCTCCACCGGCGGCACCGCGCAGCTGCTCAAGCTGAACGGCATCGTGGTGACCGAGGTCGCCCAGCACACCGGCTTTCCCGAGATGATGGAAGGTCGCGTCAAGACCCTCCATCCCAGGATCCATGGCGGCATCCTCGCGCGCCGCGACCGGCCCGACCACGTGCAGGCAATGGAGCAGCACGGCATAGCGCCGATCGACATGGTGGTGGTGAACCTCTATCCGTTCGAGCAGGCGATCGCGAAGCCCGGATGCTCGATGGAAGATGCGATCGAGAACATCGACATCGGCGGGCCGGCGATGGTGCGGGCCGCCGCCAAGAACCACGCGTTCGTGACGGTGGTAACCGACCCGGCCGACTACGCCTCGCTCATGCAGAAGATGAAGGCCAGCGGCGGCAAGCTCCCGTTTGCAGAGCGCTACGCGCTGGCCGCCAAGGCCTTCAGCCATACGGCCGAATACGACGGGATGATCTCCAACTGGCTCACCTCGCGGGACCCCGACGGCGTGGCGCGCGCGTTCCCGGACCGGTTGAACCAGCAATGGCGGCTCTCGCAGGCGCTGCGCTACGGCGAGAACCCGCACCAGTCGGCGGCGTTCTATGTGGAACGTGACCCGCCCGCCGGGACGCTCGCCGGCTTCAGCCAGCTGCAGGGCAAGGAGCTCAGCTATAACAACATCGCCGATGCCGACGCCGCATGGGAGTGCTGCCGCAGCTTCGAGGTCTGCGCGTGCGTGATCGTGAAGCACTCGAATCCGTGCGGCGTGGCCGTCGCCGGGACGCCTCTCGAGGCTTACCGCAATGCGTTCCTCACCGACCCCACTTCGGCCTTCGGCGGGATCATCGCCTTCAACCATCCGGTGGACGGAGCATGCGCGGAAGCGGTGGCGAAGCAGTTCGTCGAAGTGGTGATCGCGCCCGCCTTTGATGAGGGCGCGCGCCGCGCCTTCCGCGCCAAGCAGAACGTGCGGTTGCTCGCGATCGGCGCCGCGCGCGAGCTGAACCGCCTTGACATGAAGCGCGTCGGCGGCGGCCTGCTGGTGCAAAGCGCCGACGATTTCGACGTGGCGGGGCTGCGCATCGTCACCCGCCGGGATCCTTCGAAGGCCGAAATGAACGACCTGGTCTTCGCTTTCCGCGTCGCCAAGTTCGTGAAGTCCAACGCGATCGTATTTTGCCGCGGCGGCACGACGCTCGGCGTTGGCGCGGGGCAGATGAGCCGCGTCGACTCGACCCGCATCGCGGCGCTCAAGGCGAAGAACGCGGGGTTGAGGCTGCGCGGATCGGTGGCCGCCTCCGACGCATTCTTCCCGTTCCGCGATGGCCTCGACGTGGTCGCCAGGGCCGGTGCCACGGCCGTGATCCAACCCGGCGGCAGCGTGCGCGACGACGAGGTCATCGCCGCTGCGGACGAGCATGGCATCGCAATGGTATTCACCGGCATGCGGCACTTTCGCCACTAGGCCCACGACCATGAAAATCCTGGTCATCGGCTCCGGCGGCCGCGAGCACGCGCTGGCGTGGCGCCTGGCGCAGTCGCCCAAGGTCTCGCGCGTCTTCGTCGCGCCCGGCAACGCCGGCACGGCTCGCGAGGAGGGGTGCTACAACCTCGACCTGAACACCATCGCCGAGCTGGTGAAGTACGCCAAGGAGGGCGGCATCCACGCAACGGTGGTCGGGCCCGAGGGGCCGCTCGCCGCGGGAGTCGTCGACGCGTTCCGCGCCGAGGGCCTGCGCATCTTCGGGCCCTCGAAAATGGCCGCGCAACTCGAGGCTTCGAAGGATTTCGCCAAGCGCTTCATGGCGCGCCACGATATTCCCACCTCGCAGTATGCGACCTTCACCGACGCGAAGGCCGCGCATGCGCACGTGATGAAACGCGGCGCGCCGATCGTGGTGAAGGCCGACGGCCTGGCCGCGGGCAAGGGGGTGGTGGTCGCAGCCACGGTGGACGAAGCGCACGCGGCCATCGACATGATGTTTGCGGGCCGGAAGCTGGGAGAAGCGGGCCATCGCGTCGTGATCGAGGAGTTCATGGAGGGCGAGGAGGCGAGCTTCATCGTGATGGTGGACGGCAAGAACGTGCTGCCGCTCGCCTCGAGCCAGGACCACAAGCGCATCTTCGACGGCGACCAGGGTCCGAACACGGGCGGCATGGGCGCGTATTCACCCGCGCCGGTGGTCACGCCCGACGTGCACCATCGCGTGATGAGCGAGATCATCAACCCGACGGTCAAGGCGATGGCAGCCGAAGGCGTGCCGTACACCGGTTTCCTGTACGCGGGACTGATGATCGCCGCGGATGGTACCCCGCGTGTGGTGGAGTTCAATTGCCGCCTCGGCGATCCGGAGACCCAGCCGATCCTGATGCGGCTCAAGACCGACCTGCTCACGCTCGTGGACCATGCGATCGATGGCACGCTCGATGCGGTCGAGGCCGAGTGGGACCGCAGGGCCGCGCTCGGCGTGGTGATCGCCGCGGCTGGCTACCCGGAAACGCCGCGCAGAAACGATGAGATCCACTTCCTGCCGAAGGACGCGGAGGACGTGCACGTGTTCCACGCCGGCACGGTGGAGAAGGGTGGCACGGTCGTAACCCATGGCGGGCGCGTGCTGTGCGTAACGGCCCTGGGCGACAAGGTGAAGGTTGCGGCGGCGCGTGCCTACGAGGTTGTCGACCGGATCCGCTTCGACGGCATGCAATTCCGGCGCGACATCGGGCACCGGGCTTTCAACAAGCGATCGTCGTGAACGCACCCGCGGTCCGCGAGTATCTCGTGGAATTGCAGGAGCGCATCGTCGCGCAGCTCACTGCGCTCGATGGCCGGCCCTTCATCCGCGACGAGTGGAAGCGCCCCGAAGGTGGCGGCGGAGTCTCGCGGCTGCTGGAGGATGGCGAGTTGCTCGAGCGCGGCGGCGTCGGATTCTCCCATGTGACCGGCACCGCCTTGCCGCCGTCGGCCTCCGCACATCGCCCGGAGATCGCCGGGCGGCCGTGGGAGGCGATGGGGGTCTCCCTTGTGCTGCATCCGCGCAACCCCTACGTGCCGACGGTGCACATGAACGTGCGGTTTTTCGTGAGCGGCGACACCTGGTGGTTCGGCGGCGGCATGGATCTCACGCCGTATTACCCCTTCGAGGAGGATTGCACCCACTTCCATCGCGCCAATCGCGAGGCGCTCGCGCCCTTCCCGGGCCTGCACCCGCGGTTCAAGCGGGCTTGCGACGCCTATTTTTTCCTGAAGCATCGCAACGAGCCGCGCGGCATCGGCGGCACTTTCTTCGACGATTTCAGCGAGCAAGGCTTCGACCACAGCTTCGCGGTGATGCGCGCCGTGGGAGACGCGTTGCTGCCCGCCTATCTGCCGATCGTGGACCGGCGCCGCGCGCTGCCCTTCGGCGAGCGCGAGCGCGATTTCCAGGCCTATCGGCGAGGGCGCTACGTGGAGTTCAACCTGGTGTGGGACCGCGGCACGCTCTTCGGACTGCAGTCGGGCGGGCGCGCCGAGTCGATCCTGATGTCGCTCCCGCCGGTGGTGAAATGGCGCTATGACTGGCGGCCCGAGCCAGGCTCGCCCGAGACGAAACTCTACGAAGTCCTGATGCCGCCGAGAGATTGGTGATTCATCAGGTGCCTTCGAGGAGCAGCAGCCGTCCCTTGCTGTTGGCGCGGCGCAGGGCCTTGGGCTTCTCGTATTCGGGCGAATCCCACCACTTTCGCGCGGCTTCCGCCGTAGGGAACTCGAGCAGGACGCGGCGACGTTCCGGCCAGTCGCCCTCGAGCGCGTGGCAGGGGGTGCCGCGGACCAGGAAACGCCCGCCATACTTCTCGATCGAGGCCGCCACAATGCTGGTGTAGGCCTTGTAGCCTTCGGGGTTGGTGATCTCGATCTCGGCAAGTACGTAGGCGGGCATTTTTCGGGTCCTTTTCAGAATCGACGGGAATTTGTGGCGAAATCCTACCTCGAAACCCCATGGGCGAATCCTTGAACGGCGAGTCTCCAGACCCGATCCAGCACGCGCAAGCGGGCGGCAGCGGCGAGTTCTTCATCGAGCGCGACGGCAAGCGAGTCGCCGAACTCACCTACTCGGTCGCGGGGCGCGATGCGGTGGTCGGGCATACCTGGGTCGACCCGAAGCATCGCGGCGGCACGCTTGCGCCCCGCCTCGTGACTGCGGTGGTGGAATGGGCGCGCGGCGACGGCCGCAAGATCGTCCCGATGTGCTCCTACGTGCGCAGCGTCTTCACGCGGCACGCCCAGTACGCCGACGTCTGGAAGAAATAGAAGGCTTCCTACAGCCGCTCGTAGGCGAGCCGCACCGGCTCGGCGCCGTGGATCTTTTCCAGGCGGCGAACGATGAAGTGGCCGCGCGCCATGTCCTGGTAGTGGCCGATGAAGATCGTGTTGATCATCGCCCCTCCCGCGGCGCCAATGACCGGGATCATCTGCGCGGCGGCCTTCTGCGACACCACCATGCCAAAGCGCGAGGCGATCAGCGCCACGAGGCGTAGGAGTGCCGGCGCCCCGCCCTTCGAGAGCCCCTTCTCGGCGAGGAACTTCGAGGCCTCGGAGACCGCCGTGGCGAGTGCGGAGCGGGCGGCGAAGTACCCCGACTCGGCGGTGTTATCGCGCTTGTCCCTGGTGCTGCCGAGTGCGAACACGCTCAGGCACGCGAGCCGGGTGTCGATATGGCGGGGATCCTCGCCTTCGGCCGAGGCGATGTCGGCGATCGAGCGCAGGATGAGGGTTGTCGATACCGGCAACTCGATGCCGATCGCGGCGATGCCGAAGGCGCCGCCGATCGCGCCCGAAGTCGCCGCGCCCAGCTTGTGCAGCCGGTCGCTCGACGACGACGGGCGCTTCGTGCCGAGCGAGCGCACGGCGACGTCCAGCGCCTTCATGAGTGCCGCCTCGGTCGCGGCATGCACCGCCTTCTGCAGCCGCTTGGGCAGCATCTTCAAGCCCTTTTCCATCGGGGCACCGAGCATCGCCGAAAGCTTCGCGGTCACGCCGGGATTCTCGAGGATCAGCTTGGCGCGCTTGAGATCGGCCAGTTCCTCGCGGGAGAGCGCTGCCATCAGAAGGCGTACGTCACGGTGAGCCACGTCTTGCGGATGCGTGGCGCCGGGCCACCCGCACCCGGATCGTAGCGTGCGTGCTGCAGCCGCACGATCACGGCCGGAGCTGCGACCCAGGTCACGCCCAGGTCCCTCTCACGCCCGTAGTCGAGCGCGCCGAAATCGCTCTTGAAGCGGTGCACCTCGCCGTAGAAGGTAAGCGGTCCCACGGCATGGCGCGCAGTGAGCCACGAATCGCGCAAGCCGGCGCGCGGCGTGGTGAAGAAATGCAGGGTCCAGCCATTGAATGCATAGAAATCCGTAAGCGGGGTCTGCAGTCCATATTGACCTCGGTTGCTGCCCTTGGTTTCGTGATCGAATCGGACGGTCCACGCATCGGTCGCCAGGCCCGCGCCGACCCGCCAGTAGCGCGCGTCGATTCGTTGATCGCCGCCCGCATGCGGCTTTTGCTGCGCGAACTCGGCGAGGTATGGGACCTCGATGGGGCGACCGCGGCGCAACGCGCCTTCCGCGCGCACCCCCGCAATTCGATACGAGTTGTCGGCGAAGCCGGTGAATTGTGCGGTCCGCGGCTGGTCGTGGAAGTACGCATAGGCGGATAGCGCCTGCCCGGGCAGGGGGTTCCATGCCGCATCCACGATGGCGAGCGCGAGGTCCGAGGTTACGCCCGAAGTGCCGCGCACCCGCCGGAAATAGCCGGACTGGAGCTCGGCATTGGCGAGGGCGGCGTAGGTCGCTCGCACCCCGTCGAAGAGCTGCGGGACCTGGCGGAAGTCGTTGTCGCTCACCCAGCGCTGGTTGCCCAGGCGCACCACCTGGCGGCCCGCCTTCAGCCGCAGCCCCTCGATCCCCGCGTATTCGACGTGAGCCTGGTTTACGCCGGTGAAACGCGGATCGGGCAAGAGCGGATAGGGCGAGGTGGCGAATTGGGAGGGATCGTCGTTGAAACGCTTGCGCCCGAGATGGCCGGCATGGATTCCCTCGAGCGTGAATCGAAGGCCGTGCCACGATCCGGACCGCCACCCGCCGATCACCCGGACGGTGCCTCCCTCGGACAGGCTCGGCCGGTCGCTCTCGTCGATGCGGTTGTATCGTGGCCGAAGCTCGAGGGAAAATCGCCCTTGGGAGAACGCCTCGTGGAAACCCGGAATACTGTTACCGATGTCGTAATCCGCGCCGGCGACGACGGCCGGGAGCATTGCAAGCGGCGCTACAATCCACCAACCCGTGATTCGGCCCATCGCAGCAGTCTCCCGCAGGTCACCCACGATGTCCAGATCGGCGCTCGCCCTTTCCCTCGCGCTGGTCGCAGGCGGGGTGCAGGGCGCATCCATCGAGGTTCGCGCGCGTGACGCAAGCGGCCAGCCGGTCGCCGATGCCGCCGTTTACGCGATCGCGTCATCCGGTGCGACCGAGACCCGGTTCGCGCGCGCAACCCTCGAGCAGGCGGACCGCGAGTTCGTGCCGTACGTAAGCGTCATCCAGCAGGGCACGACCGTCACCTTCCCCAATCGCGACCCGATCCTGCACCACGTCTATTCGTTCTCGCCCGCGAAGGCCTTCGAGATCAAGCTCTACACCGGCAAGTCGCCCAGCGAGATCGTGTTCGATCGCAGTGGCGTGATCATTCTCGGCTGCAACATCCACGACTGGATGATCGGCTACATCATGGTGGTGCCGACGCCGCATTTCGGGCGCACCGATGCCACCGGCGTGGCGCGCCTGCGAGACCTTCCCGCGGGCAGCTACGTGGTGCGCGCCTGGCATCCGCAACAGCGCGCGGAGCTCGTCCCGTATACGCTCGCACTCGACGCAGCCGCGAATTCGACCGCTGTGTTCGCCTTCGACCTGCTGCCACGCAAGCCGCGCTTCAAGCCGCCCTTCGACCGGCTCAAGTACTGATGGACGCCCGGCGACCCCGCAGCCTGATACCCGCGCGCCTGTCGAGCCTCGGATCGCGGTTGGTGATATTCCTGGTGGTGTTGCTGGTGCTGGTCCAGGGCCTCGGCGCCTTTCTCGTGAACCAGGCGAACTCGCAGATCGCGCGCGAGACGATCGACCAGGAGCTGGTTCAGGGCGAGCGCGTCTTCCGTCAGCTCCTTGCGCAGAACCAGGCGCGGCTCGAGCAGGGGGCGGCGATCCTCTCGGCGGACTTCGCGTTCCGGCAGGCGATCGCCACCAACGACACCGGCACCATCGTCTCGGTGCTGCGCAACCACGGCGCGCGCGTGGGCGCCACTGTGATGACCCTGGTATCGCTCGACAAGGTGGTGATCGCCGACACCCGCGAGGGTGCGCGCCTCGGCAGTCCGTTCGGCTTTCCCGCGCTCGTGGATGCGAGCTCCGCCGCGGGCAAGGCGTCCTCGATCGTGCTCGCAGGGGATCGGCTCCACCAGCTGGTCGTGGTTCCGGTCCTCGCCCCCGATCCGATCGCCTTTGTCGGCCTGGCGTTCGAGGTCGACGACGCCACGGCGCGCGAGCTGAACCAGCTCACCGCGCTCGAGGTCTCGTTCCTGAGCCGCGCGGGGGAGGCCGGTTGGCGCCTGCATGCCTCGACGCTGCCGGTGGGACTGCGCGAGCCCCTTGCAAGTGCGCTCTCCGGAATGGTTGCCACCGGCAGTCCGCTGGGCGGGATCGACCTGATGGGCGAGCAATACGAGACGCGGCTCGCAGAGCTCGCATCGGCGGAGCGCGCGCGCGTAATGGCGGTGCTGCAGAAGCCGCTTGCCGTGGGCCTCGCCCCCTTCCGTCGGATCAGCACGGCATTTTTCTGGCTTGCAGCATCGGGCCTGGTGATGCTGGTGGCGGGAAGCCTCCTCATCGCGCGCACCATCACCCGGCCCGTGGCACGGCTGGCGGCGGCCGCGCAGCGCGTGCAGCAAGGCGACTACACGCGCCACGCCGACCCGCATCATGGCGACGAGATCGGCCAGCTCTCCGACAGCTTCAACCACATGCTCGACGGCATCGAGAGCCGCGAGAAGGAGATCCTGCGGCTTGCCTATGAGGACGGGCTGACCGGATTGCCCAACCGCGCGATGTTCAACGAGCAGCTCGGGCAGGCGGTCCGCCTGGCGCGGCGCGAGAAGCTATCGGTCGCGGTGCTGCTGTTCGACATGGATCGATTCAAGGCGATCAACGACACGCTCGGCCACCCCGTGGGCGACCAGGCGCTGCGCGAGGTCGGTGCCCGGGTGCGCAAGGCGTTGCGCGACTCCGATGTGGTGGCGCGGCTGGGGGGAGACGAGTTCGCCATCCTGCTCGCCACCGGCAGCTCCGAGCACGCGATGCGCGTGGTGGCGGAGAAGATCCACAAGGCGCTGGAGGATCCGCTGGTGATCGAAGGCCAGTCGATGGACATCGCCGCGAGCATCGGCATTGCATGCTTTCCCGAGCACGGTGAGGATGCAAACGCGCTGATGCGTGCTGCCGACGTCGCGATGTACGCGGCCAAGCGCGGCAAGATCGGCTTCGCGGTGTACGACCCGGCATACGACGAGCGGCGCCAGGAGTTCCTTACCCTCCTCGGCGAGCTTCGCCGAGCGGTCGAGGCGGGCGAGCTGGTGCTGCACTACCAGCCGAAGATGAACCTGGTGGAAAACCGCGTCACCTCGGTGGAGGCGCTGGTGAGGTGGCGCCATCCGCAGCGCGGTTTCGTGCCGCCGTCGGAGTTCATCCCGTTCGCCGAGCAGACCGGATACATCGGCGCGATCACCCGTTGGGTGCTCACTCGCGCAATCCAGCAGGCCGGCGACTGGCACCGGGCCGGGCTCGGCATCCGCATGAGCGTGAACATCTCGGCGCGCGACCTGCGCACCGAGGATTCCCTGGTGCAATACGTCTGGGCGGCCTTGATCGCGGCCGAGCTGCCACCCGGGATGCTGTGCCTCGAGATCACCGAAAGCGGCCTGATGGACGATCCGCGGAGCAGCCAGGCGACGCTGCGCAAGTTGCGCGACCTCGGCATCATGACCTCGATCGACGACTACGGCACCGGCTACTCGTCGCTCGCCTATATCAAGCAGCTCGCCGTGAACGAGCTCAAGATCGACCGCACATTCGTGGCCGGCATGGAGGCCGACCAGCGCAATGCCGCCATCGTGCGCTCGACCATCGAGCTGGGACACAATCTCGGGCTCACGGTCGTGGCCGAGGGTGTCGAGACCGACCATGAGGTGGCGCAGCTGCGCCGTTTCGGCTGCGACATGGCGCAGGGCTACCACTTTGCCCGGCCGATGACCGCGGAAGCGCTGGAAAGCTGGCTAGGCGGCGCCCGCGAACTCGGTGCGGGGAGCGGTGGGCTGCGTGCTGCCAGCGCCGGCGCCGAGCGCTGAGGCGGACTTGAACGCGCTGTAGCGGCGCAGCGCTTCGGCCACCTCGTGGCGCAGGTCCTTCGCGCTCACCGGCTTGGGCAAAAAGCGGAAGATCTGCGCCTTGTTGATGAGCTCGATGCCGAGCTCGGAATCGGGCTCGTCGGCGAGCAGGATGGTGAGCACACCCGGGCGCTTCGCCTTCACCTGCTTGAAGAGCGCCACCAACCCGTTCATGCCCGCGCCCAGGTCCGCGACGATGGCAGCGATCTCGTTACCCTGCAGCGCCTTCGCAGCCGCGGCCGGCGAGGTCACCTGGATCACCGTCGCGGCGCCGGCGAGGAGGCGCTCCAATCCGCGTCCGAGGCCTTCCTTGGGATCGATCACGAGCAGCGAGCCGGCGGTACGCGGCGAGCCTGCCACGATCGCCGCCGCCGCGGGCGGCTCCTCGAGCGCGACCATGACGGCATCGGCAACGTCGCGCCGCAGTTCGTCGTTGTCCCAGGGTTTCTTCACGAAGCGAAAGATTTCTCCCTCGTTGATCGAACCCACGAGCGAAGCGAGGTCGGTATAACCGGTGAGCAGCAGGCGCAGTGCGTCGGGCGCGACGTCGCGCACCTTGCGCAGCAGCTCCACGCCGGTCATGCCGGGCATCCGCTGGTCACTTACCACGACGTGAACCCCGCCACGATTGACGATCTCGAGCGCCGCCTCGCCGCTGGAGGCGGTGAGCACCTGGTACTCCTGGCGGAAGAGCGCGAGCAGCCCGTTCAGGATGCGCTCGTCGTCATCCACGAAGAGCACGCGGGGCCTGCCGTCATCGGCCGGCGCGGCCGCGGCGGCAGCAGGGACCCCTTCGACAGCGGGGGCGGCGGCAGCCCGCTGGGGCGCCGCTACGGCCGGCTTGGGGATGGCCCTGGCATTCTGGGCGACAGCGGACGCGGCCGCGGGCCGGGGCGCGGGCGGAGCCGAGATCGGATCCAGCGGACGCCCGACGGTCTCCTGCAACCCGAGTCGCAAGCCCTCGGCAAACTCGGTGGCGGTGGCGAAGCGCTCGAGCGGGTCCTTCGAGAGGGCCTTCTGGATCACCCAGTCGAGCTGCCACGCGATGCGCTTGTCGTACGACGAGGGATCCGAGGGGCGCTCCTGCGACACGCGGTGCGCGAGCTCCTCGGCGGTGCCGGTGAAGGGCAGCTTGCCCGTCACCAGCTGATAGATGATCGCGCCGGCCTGGTAGACGTCGGTGCGCGAGGTGACCTGACCCTCGACGAACTGCTCCGGCGCCCGGTAATGAAGATCGGGCTCGGGGCCCGATAGCAATATCGAGACGCCGAAATCGGTGATCGTCAGGCGCCCTTCGAGCCCCAGCACCAGGTTCGACGGCTTGAGGTCGCGGTGCACGGCGCCCTTGGCGTGGGCAGCTCCGAGCGCCTCGAGCATCGGGCGGGCGATGTCCCAGACGTTGCGCAGCTCCGGATGAGCGTCTTCCTTGAGCAGCCCCGTCAGCGCCTTGCCCTCGCACAGATCCGAGACCAGACCGACGGCCTTGTCGTTTTCCACCACATCGAGGGTCGCGGCGATACCGGGATGCTCGAGGCGCGCGAGCGCCTGCGCGTACTTGCGAAATGCCGGCAGCGCAGCCGCGTTGAGGAGCGTGCGCGGGATGACCTTGATGGCAACCGGGCGCTGGTCGTCGCTGTCGGTGCCGCGATAGACCGCGGCGCGCGGGCCGCGGCTGAGAAGCCCGACGATGTCGTACTTGCCGATCCGCTTCGCGGTGCTCACGCCGTGGTGCGCTCCGTCGTGAGCGCGCTTTCGGCGAGATCCGCCGGGGGATTGAGCGGGAGGATGACGGTGAAGGTCGACCCGGTGCCGGGCTCGGAGCGCACGTCGATGCGCCCGCCATGCTGGCTCACGATCTTGTAGGCGATGGTCAGGCCCAGGCCGGTACCCTTGCCGACTTCCTTGGTGGTGTAGAACGGATCAAAGATCCGCGGGATCGCCTCGGGGGCGATGCCCCTGCCATTGTCGGATACCTCGATCGCGATGAATTCGGCGCCTTCGCGGCGCGTGGTGAGCGTGATCAGGCCGCGGGGCTTGTCGATCGCCTGGGCGGCATTGGTCACGAGGTTCAGCAAGACCTGGTTGACCTGCGAGGGCGAGCAGGTGATCGAGGGGATGTCCTCGAGGCGCTTCTCGATGTCCACTTTTCGAAGTGCCGAATTGGCGATGAGGAGGGTGGCGCGCACGCCCTCGTTCACGTTGAAGCTCGCGACCTTGCTGCGGTCGAGGCGTGAGAAATTGCGCAGGTTGACCACCAGCTCGGAGATCTGCTCGATGCCATGCAGGCCATCGCGCGTGAGCGTGTCCAGATCCTGGAGCACCTGGTGGCGGGCGAGCTGCGCGAGGCGTGACGAAAGCGCGCCGTAGACTCGTTCGAGCTCCGCCGGATCGGGGGCTTGCACCTGCAGCACCGCGAGCAGGGCCTCTGCCTGGGCGATAGCGTCACGCAGCTCCGGGAGCCGGTCGCGCAACAGTGCAACACTATTCTTCGCATAGGCCAAAGGCGTGTTGATCTCATGCGCAACACCCGCGACCAACTGGCCTAGCGAAGACATCTTCTCGGTCTGCACCAGCTGTGCCTCGGACTCCTGCAGGCGGCGCATCGCAGCCTCGAGCTCGCTGGTGCGCTCGGCGACGCGCTTTTCCAGCTGTTCGTTGGCGTCGCGCAGCTGGGCCTGCGTGGTGATGACCCGCATGCCGAGGTAACCCGCGACGATCAACAATGCGGTCGCGTAGGCAACGAGGTAGACGCGCCAGCGGTCCTTCTCGTCGAGCGCCGTCTCGATCGACGTGGCGAGCGTGCGGGACAGGAGCTCCACGCGCGCGCCCACAGTGAGGAAAGTGAACTTGCGCCACGCCTCGGCCTCGGCAGCGCGGGCGGCGATGAACGCGCGCGTGGCCGCCTCGGCCTGGCGGGCGGCGACGAGTGACTGGGGGTCGGCCGATGCGGCGGGCACCAGGGTCGCGAGGCTCGACTCGATCTCGCGCTCGATCTCGTCCTGGGACTCGATGTCGGCGGTACGGGTCGCGGCGCGCACCTGCTCGACCTGGGTCACGAGTGCAGACGCGGACTCGGCGCCGCGGGGCTGCCGGGAACGCGCCGCCGCCGCCTGCAGGAGCAGCGCGGCGTAGGTCTCGCGGGTGCTTCGAAGCGCCTCCATCGAGCGGTTGTGCGCAGCGCGCAGCGCGCGGAAGGCGGCTTCCTTTTCCGCCATTCCAGATCGCAGCGCGGGGACTTGCGGGCCCACGGCCGTGCGCCCGGCGCCGTGCTCGAGCTCGTGGAAAATGCGGGCAACAATGATGCTGCGGTCGGCGACGGCGGCCGGGGTCGCAGCGAAATCGTTGGCGATGCGCAGGCCGTCGAGGTCCCAGCGGGCATCCATGTCGCGCAGCTCGCGCAGCAGTGCAAGCGCCTGGGCGTCGTCCTTGTAGCCGGACGACAGCGTTTTCACGAAGAGGAAGGCGAGCGCGCCCAGGAGAAGGGCCGCGGCGAGGGCGACAAACAGGGACTTGCGGGCGCGGCGAGGGCTCATGCAGCCAATTGTCCTTGTTATGGCCGCGACGCGTCTGTGAGGCGGATCACTCGGCGATTACAGCTGTAAGTAAACCGCGCGTCACTCCCCGAGATACGCTTCGCGAATCCGGGGATCGCCGAGCAATGCCGACGCTTCGCCGGAGAAGGCGATCAGGCCGCCTTCGAGGACGTAGCCGCGATGGCTGGTTTCCAGCGCAAGGCGCGCGTTCTGCTCGACCAGCAGCATCGTCACCCCTTCGGCGGCGATGGTGCGGATCACCTCGAAGATGCGCTCTACCATGAGGGGCGCGAGTCCCATGCTCGGCTCATCGAGCAGCAGCAGCCGCGGGCGCCCCATCAGCGCTCGCGCGATCGCCAGCATCTGCTGCTCCCCGCCCGAGAGAGTGCCGGCGGTCTGGGCGCGGCGCTCCTTCAGGCGAGGGAAGAGGGTGAAGGCGCGATCCACGTCGACGGCCACGGCGGCGGGGTCGTCGCGCGAGTAGGCGCCCATCGCGAGATTTTCCTCGATGGTGAGCTGGGCGAATACGCCGCGCCCTTCGGGAACGAGGGCCAGGCCGCGGCGTGCGATCTCGTGGACGCGGAGGCCTGCGATATCCTTTCCGTCGTAGACGATGCGCCCGCTCGTGGCGCGCGCGAGGCCCGTTACCGCCCTCAGGGTGGTGGTCTTGCCCGCGCCATTGGCACCGATGAGGCATACCACCTCGCCCGCGCCCACCTCGAGATCGATCCCCTTGACCGCGCGGATGCCGCCGTAGGAAACCTGGAGCTGCTCGAGCGCGAGCAGGCTCACGGCGCCGGCGCGGCGGGCAAGGCCCGCGCGGTGGCGTGGCCGGTGCCCAGGTAGGCCTCGATCACGCGCGGATCCTTCTGGATGTCCTTGGGGGGACCTTCGGCGATGTTTCGCCCGTAGTCGAGCACCAGGACGCGGTCGCACAGTCCCATGACGAGCTTCACATCGTGCTCGATCAGCAGCAGGGTCACCCCGTCGCGTCGAATCGACTCGAGGAGCCGGCGCAGGTCGAGCTTCTCGGTGGCATTCATGCCCGCCGCCGGCTCGTCCAACGCGAGCAGGCGCGGATCGGTGGCGAGCGCGCGCGCGATTTCCAGTCGCCGCTGGTCGCCGTACGACAGGTGCTTGGCGAGCTCGTTGCCGCGGTTGGCGATACCGACGTAGTCGAGCAGCTCGCGGGCGCGCTTCTCGATCGCCGCTTCCTCGGCACGCGTGCCCGGGCCGCGCACGATCGCCCCGACCACGCCCGCGCGGGTGCGCACATGGCGGCCGATCATCACGTTCTCGAGGGCGGAGAGATTGTTGAACAGGCGGATATTCTGGAAGGTGCGCGCGAGGCCGAGCCGCGCGATGCCGTCGGGGGTTGCGTTGCGCAACTCCGAGCCCTCGAAACGGACGGTGCCCTCGTCCTGGGGATACAGGCCGGTGAGCACGTTGAAGAGCGTGGTCTTGCCGGCGCCGTTGGGACCGATCAGCCCGTAGATCTCGCCGCGATGGATCGCGAAGCCCACCTCCGAGAGTGCCACCAGGCCGCCGAAGCGCCGGGTAATTCCCTCGACCTCGAGGATGCGGGCAGCGCCGGGGGCGGCGTTCGGGGCGGGCACGCTCATGGGACCTGGGCAGGCTCCTTGGGCGCCGCGAGCTCGCGGCGGCGCACGGCCGAGGGCAGGATGCCGGCGGGGCGAAACAGCATCATCACCACCATCGCCAGCCCGAAGAGCAGCATGCGGATGACCTCGGGGTCGATGATCGATCGGCCGAACAGCATGCGCTGGGCGGGCTCCACCGTGTAGCGCAGGATCTCGGGCACGAAGGAGAGCAGGACCGCGCCCAGCACCACGCCCCAGATGTTGCCCATGCCCCCCAGCACCACCATGGACAGCACCATCACGCTTTCGTTGAGGATGAAGCTCTCCGGGCTGATGAAGCCCTGGATCGCCGAGAACATGCCGCCGGCGATGCCGCCGAAGGAGGCGCCCATGGCGAAGGCGAGGAGCTTCATGTTGCGCGTGTCGATGCCCATCGAGCGCGCGGCGAGCTCGTCCTCGCGGATCGCCTCCCAGGCG
>JANNKG010000014.1:0-8740 GCA_031396185.1 Burkholderiales bacterium
AGGTTGCCGAGATGCCGCGGTAGTTGGGGTTCTTCACTACTTCGGCGAGTTGGCCGTTGCGGATCACGCGGCCCCATTCGCAGCCGAACTGGAATTTGTTGCGCGAGTCGTCGATCGACCACGACACGTTGGTGCGCATCATCACGCCGAATTCCACCGCCGCGATGAGCTCATCGAGCGTGGCATCGCCCGCTTCGACGTTCAGGTTCGCCATGCGGTCGATGGGCGCGCGGTTCCACGAGCAGGCGCGCGTGTTCGCCACCCCCGCCATGCCGGAGCGGCTCTGCGACACCGAGCCGCCGAGCGGGCGTTCGAGCAGGCCCCTACGGATCAGGAACTGCTTCTCGGCCTCGAGCCCGTCGTCATCCCAGCCGTAGCTCGCGTACTGCTCGGGGCGCGTGGGGTCGTGCGTCACGTTGAGGAGGCTCGAGCCGTACTGGTAGGTGCCGAACATGTCGAGGGTCACGAAGCTGGTGCCGGCGAAGTTGCGCTCATCCCCGAGGATGCGGTCGAGCTCGAGCGGGTGTCCGATCGACTCGTGGATCTGCAGCATCATCTGGTCGGGCATCAGGATCACGTCCATCCTGCCGCTCGGGCAATTGGCCGCGGTGAGCAATTCGAGTGCGCCCTCGGCGACCTGGCGGCCGCTGCCCTTGAGTCCAAAAGCATCGAGGATCTCCAGGCCCCCCTGGCGGCAGAAGCCGTTGTAGCGGCCCGCGTGGGTGCGGGTCTGCGTCTCGCCCGCGGCGTGCGCGGTGGCCGAGAGGTTGGGGACCACGAAATGGAATTCCTGCTCGACCGCGCCGCCATCGGCGGTGAAGTACGCCTGGCGTGAATCGGTGGACCAGAGGCTCGCTTCCCAGTCGACGATGCGATCGTCGATGCGGCACTCCTTCGATTCGCCGGCGAGCAGCTCGTACTTGTCGCGCCGCGAAAGCGATGCAGGGTCGCGGCCCACGGGCGATCGATAGGTGCCCACGGGGCGCGGCATCTCGACCGTGCGGTAATCGACGACGCTGCGTCCCGCGGTGAGCTTCGCGTAGCGCTGCGCGCGCGCGATCGCCTCGCGTACCCCGGCGCCCGAGAGGTCGCTGGTGGCGGCGTAGCCGAGGCCACCCTGGTCGATCACGGTGACCATCGCGCCCCGCTGCGTGGCCAGTGACGGCGCCTCGGGCGCGTCCTGGCGCACTGCCAGGTACTCGCTGGATTCCTCGGAAAAGCGCAGCGCGCAGAAATCGACGGCGGGGGCGGCCTTGCGAAACTCGGCCTGGAGGGTTTCGAGCATGCGGGCTCCTGAAAGCGAACCGGCCGCCCAAACGAGGCGGCCAGAACGCTATTTTACCCCTTGGAAGGCCCGGATCAGCGGGCCGCCAAATGCTCGAGCTGCGGTCCGGTAAGCCGCACCAGCAGCCACTCGCGCATCACGACCGCGCCCAACGACTCGTAGAAACGGATCGAGGGTTCGTTCCAGTCCAGCACGCGCCACTCGAAGCGCCCGCCGCCGCGCTCGACCACCAGGGACGCCAGGCGCTTGAGCAGTGCCTTGCCGATTCCCGAGCCGCGATGTTCCGGCTCGACGAAAATGTCCTCGAGGTAGAGGCCCGGTTTGCAGAGGAAGGTCGAGAAGGTGGCGAAGTAGAGCGCGAAGCCCACCGCGCGGCCGCCCACCTCCGCGATCAGCGCCTCGGCCGGAGGGCGGGTGCCGAACAGCGACTCGCGCAACATCTCTTCAGTCCCTACGGCCATGTCCGCGAGCTTCTCGTATACGGCGAGCGCCTTGATGAGGCGCAGCAGCTCGCCCGCATCGGCGGGGGCGGCGGCGCGGATCAGAAGTTGTTTTTCCATTCGCGAAGCTCGGCGAAGACTTCGATGGGGCTCGCGAGGGTGCGGCCGGCGTGGCGCTCGGCGCTGGCGACGACTTCAGGCTCCTCGCAGCGCAGGAACGGGTTGGTGGCGAGTTCGTCCTCGATCGTCGAAGGTAGCGTGGGCTTGCCTTGGGCGCGCTTGGCGGCCTCTCGCGTGGCGCGCTCCGCCAGGCGCTTGTTGCCCGGTTCCACCGCTTGCGCGAACGCAATGTTGGCCACCGTGTATTCGTGGCCGCAGAAGACGCGCGTCTTGGCCGGCAGGCGCGCGAGCTTGGCGAGCGACATGGCCATCTGCGCGGGCGTGCCTTCGAAGAGCCGCCCGCAGCCGACGGCGAAGAGGGTGTCGCCGCAGAAAAGAACGTCCGCGCCGAAAAGGGCAATGTGTCCCGAGGTGTGGCCGGGAATGTCGAGCGCGCCGAGCTCGAGCGGGATGCCCGGCACCGCGAACCGGTCGCCTTCCGCGAGTCGGCGGTCGATGCCCGCGGCGACTTCGAGGGCGGGGCCGAAGGTCGGGCAGCTCCAGCGCCGGACGAGCTCGGGCACCCCTCCGACGTGATCGGCGTGATGGTGGGTGGCGAGCACCGCCGTAAGGGTGAGGCCGCGCCCCTGGAGGAATTCCTGGACCGGACGGGCGTCGCCGGGGTCGACCGCCACGGCGTTGCCGCCGTCCTCCAGGATCCAGATGTAGTTGTCCTTGAAAGCCGGCACTGCGTGGATCGCCATCATGGTTCCGAGTCTATTAGAATTGGCGCATCCATGGCCACCAATACGCTCCAGGACTGGTTCCAGACGCCGCTCGGGCAGTACTTGCTCGAAAAGGAGCGCGCATACCTGGACGACGTGACCCCGGATATTTTCGGCTTTCACGCGCTGCAACTCGGCATGCCCGGCGTAGACCTGCTGCGCGAAAGCCGCATCGCCCACCGCGTGCGCGTGGCTTCCCTTGGCGAGCCCGATCTTTGCGCCCGCTTCCACGAGTTGCCGATCGCGACCCAATCGGTCGACCTGGTGGTGCTGCCCCACGTGCTCGAGTTCGCCGACGAGCCGCACGATATCCTGCGCGAGGTCGATCGCGTGATGATGCCCGAGGGACGCCTCGTGATCCTGGGCTTCAACCCGTGGAGCCTCTGGGGCGTGCGCAGCTCCCTCGGATCCTCTCGCGACACCCATCCGTGGAACGGCCGTTTCCTGTCGCTGCCCCGGGTCAAGGACTGGCTGGCGCTGCTGGGCTTCGATGTCTCCGGTGGTCGGCTCATCGCCTACGCGCCGCCCTTCGACAGCGAGAAGCTGCGCCGCCGCTTCGCCTTCATGGAGCCGGCCGGTGACCGCTGGTGGGCCGTGGGCGGTGCGGTGTACATGCTCCAGGCCATCAAGCGCGTGCGCGGCATGCGCCTGCTCACGCCCGCCTGGCACGAGAAGGCGGCGCGGGAGAAGGCGTTCGCCGCCGCCGCCAAGCGCGAGAGCCATGACACCCCCAAGCAGCCGGCGCACCTGAGGATCGTCAAGTAAAGACCGTCAACATCTATACGGACGGGGCCTGCAAGGGCAATCCGGGGCGTGGCGGCTGGGGAGCGGTGCTGGAGTGCGACGGCACCGAGCGCGAGGCCTTCGGGGGCGAGCCCCAGACCACCAACAATCGCATGGAGCTCACTGCGGTCATCGAGGCGCTGGCGATGCTCAAGCGCCCGAGCCGGATCGTCCTGCACACCGATTCCACCTACGTGATGAAGGGCATTACCGAGTGGATCAAGGCGTGGAAGGCGCGCGGCTGGCGCACCAGCGCGAAGGAACCGGTAAAAAACGTCGACCTGTGGCTGCTCCTGGAGGAAGCCGTCTCCACCCATGAGATCAAGTGGGTGTGGGTGAAGGGGCACTCGGGGCACAACGGCAACGAGCGAGCGGACGCGCTCGCCAACAAGGGAGCGGATTCGCTACAACCGCCATGAGAAGGATCGTCCTCGATACGGAAACGACGGGGCTGGAGCCCGAGGGGGGGCACCGCGTCATCGAGGTCGCCTGCCTCGAGCTCTCGGGGCGCCGGCCCACGGGGCGTCACTTCCACCGCTTCGTGAATCCCGAGCGCGCCATCGACCTCGCGGCGACGCAGGTGCATGGGATGACCGCCGAGGACCTGCTCGACAAGCCGCGCTTCGCCGACATCGCCGAGGAGTTTCTCGAGTTCATCGACGGCTGCGAGCTGCTGATCCACAACGCGGCTTTCGACGTGGCGTTCCTGAACGCGGAGCTGGTGCGCATCGGGCGCCCGCGCCTCGACACCCTGTGCACCGTGACCGACACGCTCGCCATGGCGCGCGAGATCCATCCCGGCAAGAGGAATTCCCTCGACGCCCTGTGCGAACGCTACACCGTGGACCACTCGCGGCGCACCCTGCACGGCGCGCTCCTCGATGCGCAGCTTCTCGCCGACGTCTGGGTCGCCATGACCCGCGGGCAGGAATCGCTCGACATCACGCTGGGCATGGGGGCGCCGGTGGTGCTGCTCGCCCACGAGGCGACCAGCCAGCTGCTGCTGCACGTGATCCGCGCAAGCCCGGCCGAGGCTTCCGAGCACGCCGCGCTCTGCGAGCGCATCGATCGCGACAGCAAGGGCCGCTGCCTCTGGTTGCAGCTCGCGAGCGCTGAGCCGACCCCCGCGTGAGCGCGGCGCCTCCCCCGCAGGCGCGCAAACAGCTCGCCGCGCGGCTGGTCGCGCTCGGGGCGATCCCGATCGCGGTCTTCAGCGCCGTCTACCTGGTGGTCGCGCGGTTCATGGGCCTGGACTCCGCGCAGGCGCAGTTCTGGACACTCACGCTGGCGCTCGGCGGCAGCGTGGCGAGCCTCTTCGCGTTGGGTTCGCTCGGCGCGCGCGCGGTGGTGGGCGAGGTCGAGGCGGTGCGCGATGCGGTGCGACACGTGCTGGGCGGGGGCGAGCGTCCGGACCTGCCCAGCCTGACTCCGCCCCTCGAGGACCTGAAGCAGGAGGTCCTCGGCCTGGCGCAGCAGTTCCAGGTGCAGCAGGGCAGGCTGCAGGAAAAGCTCGACACCGCGCGCCAGCAGATCTTCTTCCTCACCAACCACGACGCCCTCACCGGGCTGCCGAACCGGCGGGCGCTCGAGGAGCGCCTCGAAAGCGTGCTCGAAGCGGCGAAGTCCCAGGGCAGCACCCATGCGCTGCTCTATATCGACATCGACTTCTTCCATCGCATCAACGATTCCTTCGGCCATCTCGCCGGCGACGAGCTGCTGCGCCGCCTGACGCCGGTGCTGCAGTCGAGCCTGCGCGCCGACGAGGCGCTGGCGCGTATCGGCGGCGACGAGTTCGCGGTGCTGCTGGAGAACGTGAGCGCGGAATTTGCCCTCGCCGCCGCCACCCAGGTTCGCGATACGGTGCAGGCCTGGCAGTTCGAGTGGGGCGAGAAGGCGTTCCAGGTCGGCGTGAGCGTGGGCGTAGTGGCGATCACCAAGCTTTCGCCCAGCCTGTCGGCGGTGCTGAGCGAGGCCGATACGGCCTGTTTCACCGCCAAGGAGCAGGGGCGCAACCGGGTGTTCGCGTTTCACGACGCCTCGACCTCGCAGTACATGCGCCAGACGAGCCGCGGGTGGCTGACGCGCATCAACGACGCCATGGCCGGGGGCGCCTTCACGCTTCTCTACCAGCCGATCGTGGCCATCGAGGGCCCGCGCAACGTGGGCATTCCACGGGTGGAGGCGTTGCTGCGCATGAGCGAAACCGGCGGCCAGCTGATCCTGCCGATGAATTTCATACCCGTGGCCGAGAGATACGACCTGATGCGAACCATCGATCGCTGGGTGGTCGACCGCGCCTTCTCAGACTACCGCCGCCTGGCGAAAGCGCGCGACACCGCGGCGCCGGCGGAATTTTCGATCAACCTCTCCGGGCACACGCTCTCCAGCCCCGAGTTCGCCGAGTTCATGCAGGAGGCTTTTGCCCAGTACGGCGTGCCGCCGCAGTGCGTTTATTTCGAGATCACCGAAACCGCGGCGATCGCCAACGTCGAGCGCGCCCGCACGCTTATCGAGGCGTTGCGGGCGATGGGGGTTCGCTTCCTGCTCGACGATTTTGGCAGCGGGCTGTCGTCGTTCAACTACCTCAAGCACTTCCCGGTCGATGGCATCAAGATCGACGGGCTCTTCGTGAAGGGCGTCGCGAAGAACTACCTCGACTACGCTCTGGTCGAATCGATCCACAAGATCGGCGTGAGCCTGGGCCTGCAAACCATCGCCGAATACGTCGAAAGCGAGGACATCGCGCGCAAGCTCGTGCAGATCGGCATCACCTTCGGGCAGGGCTACCACCTCGGGCATCCGCGCCCGTGGGAGCAGATCTTCGAGCTCGCTTGAGCTATAATTCGGCGGTTCAGAACCTCGAAGAATGAAGAGCCCGCCCGCCATGCAATCCTCGCGTCTCCTCGCCGCACTGCTACTCACCGCCGCGGCCGTCACGGCCCACGCCGCCGGCGACGCCGCCGCCGGCAAGAACAAGGTCTTCCAATGCCAGGGCTGCCACGGCATTGCCGACTGGAAGACCGCATTCCCCGAGGTCTACCGCGTGCCGAAGCTCGGCGGGCAGAAACCCGAATACCTCGTCGCCGCGCTCAAGGCCTACAAGAAGGGCGAGCGCGACTTCGCCACCATGCGCGCCATCGTCTCCGACCTGTCGGACAAGGACATGGAAGACATCGCGGCGTATTACGGTGGGCAGCCGGTCACCACCGCGGAGAAGAAGCGATGAAGACGAAGAGCCTGTTTGTCGCGCTGCTCCTCGCCATCCCGGGAACCGCGCTGGCCGCCTCGGGCGATGCCTCGGTGGGCAAGAAGAAGTCGGCTCCTTGCGCCGCGTGCCACGGTGAGAGCGGCGTGAGCCCGAGCCCGGAGTTTCCGAACCTGGCCGGCCAGTACGCCGATTACCTCGAGAGCTCCCTCAAGCATTACCAGAACGGCAAGCGCAAGAATCCGATCATGCAGGCGCAGGTCAAGGACCTGAAGCCGAAGGACATCATGGATCTCGCCGCCTATTTCTCGTCGCAGAAGGGCCTGCAGGTCAAGTACTGACCGCGCAGCGCCGCACCCGAAAGCCCGGCCGAGCGCCGGGCTTTTTTATTTGTCGTCGCTTGCCGCATACTCGGGCGGTGGAGGGCGGCGCGTTGGACGAGGCTGGCGGCGCGGTACCGAATGCGGGAAGGCTCGAGCGGCTGCTCGGGCATCCGACGTTTCAGCGCTGGTGCGCCGCGATCACGTCCGCTCTGGGGATGGTACTCGCGGTTGGCATCGCAGCGTCGCTCTGGGCGGGTGTCGCGCACCCAAAATTCCTGCCCGCCGGCTCCGTGGCCGGCGCGGCGCAGTGGTTCGAGCTTGTGATGCGGCTCGTCCTCATCGTCGCGGCGGCGCTGCTCGGAGGCTATCTCTCGCTGCGCGAGCAGCGCAAGCCGCTCCCGCGCCTCCTGGCCATCTCCTGCGGCGCCCTCGCGGCCGGCCTGGGGCTCTTCCTTGCGATGCGCACCTACGTCACGAGCATCCCCGACGAGGAGGTGTTGCGCCTCGCCGCGCGTGTGTGGCTCCTCGCAGCCTTCCTGGTCGGCTCGGTCGTGCTCATGTCGGTGTGGATCTTCGGCACGATGAAGTTCCTGTTTTACTTCCCCAAGCCCGTGAAGCTCATGGGACACGATCCCGTGGCAGCCGATCGACCTGGTAGCTTGCGCCTGACGTACGAGATGGACTGGCGATGGTTCGCCACACCGCAATTCGCCGCCCTCGCGATCGGGTGGACGCTGATCGTGTTGATCGGCATCCAGGGCCAGCGCCTCGCCTCGTCGATCTGGGAAAATACGGTGATCTACATGATCTGCTGGGCGCCCTTCGCCTTTATCAGCGCGAAGCAGAGGCATCTTGACGAAGAGGGTCGTCGGGCGGTGCGCTGGGTCGTATGGGGCCAAGCAATGTGGCTGCTGGTGTTCGTCTTCGCGTTGGGGGCGGTCGTCATCATGCGCGCGACCGGCACCCTGGCGTTCGACGGGTGGACTTCGTCCGAGGCATTCGCGAACGCCCTTCTGTTGGGTCTGATGGAAGGCTTCATCGTGCTCTTCCTCCTCGCGCTCGCGATCTCGATCCTCTACCACGGCACCCTCGATCCCGACCTCATGATCCGGCGCACGTGGGCGCTCGGCGCCGCGGGCTTCCTGTCCGGTGTGCTTTTCGTGCTGGCCGAGCGGGCGCTCGCGACCGCCATCGCCGGATGGGCCGGCATTTCGGCGCTCGATGCGCTCACGATTGTGGCGGTGATCACTGCGGTCCTCATGGTGCCGCTGCGAACGCGGCTCGAGCAGGGGGTCAGACGCCTCGTCGAGCGCTGGCAGTCGGCATTCGCCATCGCAGATGGAAAACGCCAGGTGGCGTGCATCGTGTTCGCGGACCTCTCGGGCTATACCGCTCTCACCGAGCGGGACGAGCGCGCGGCGATCACGCTCGCGGCCGTGTTCCACCGCGCCGCGGCGTCGGTAGCGCAGGCGAACGGTGGGCGCCTTATCAAGACCATCGGCGACGCGGTGCTGATGCGGTTGCCCACGACCGACCAGGCCGTATCGGCGGTGCGGGAACTTAGCGCTGCCTACCACGACCGGGCGGGCCGGCTCGAGCTCGCGCCATTGCCGGTGCACACCGCAATCCATCGCGGCGAGATCGTCGAAGGGGCCGACGGCGACGTCTTCGGGGCCACGGTGAACCTGGCCGCGCGCCTGCTGGGGGCGGCGGGTCCGAACGAAGTGGTAGCGAGCGCATCGGCGATGGACGGCCTGAGCTCCAGGGAGGGCCACGAGTCGCTTGGCGAGCGTCGGTTCAAGAACGTGGAGCATCCCGTC
>JANNKG010000050.1:0-2840 GCA_031396185.1 Burkholderiales bacterium
TCTCGTTCGTGCGCATCATCCAGCGCTGCCCGGAGTTCCTGCCCAAGATGTTCGAGCCGTGGCTCCAGGATCCGCAGAAGACGCTGCTGCTCACCCACAAGGACGGGCTCACGCTCTCGCCCGAACTCGCGCGCACCTACAAGAACCAGCGGGAGCACGATCCCTCGAACCTCGACCGCGCCCGCGAGATAGCCTCCTGCGAGGACCCGATCCCGGTCGGGATCCTGTATCGCAATCCGGCAGTCCCCTGCTACGAGAACCTGCGCCACGCGGGACAGTTGCGCACCACCGAGCACATCCGCACCGGCATCGAGGCGGAGCTCGACCGGTTCACGGTGTGGCCGGAAATCGCCGCAGACGGCGCTCGCGCGGCGTAGGCCCCCATGGACATGGTCGCAAGGTTCGACGAGCAGAGGGTGTTCTTCATCACCGGCCAGCGCGACGCCGAGGGCCTGGAGGCGATCGAGGGGCTCGGCCTCGTCCCGGCGCAATTCGCGCGCTGCCGCGATCTGTCGCGCCTGCGGCACGACTTTCCGATCGTGCTCGCACGAAGTGCGTCGGGCGCGGGGCCGGTGCGATCGCTCTCGGGCATCGTCGACGAAGTGCTGCGCGACGTGGCGCCGCGCGGCATGGAAGGCGAGCGCCTTCGCAAGCACGCGCTCCGGCTCGAGCGCGAGATCCGTGCGCGCTCCCTCGCGGGCGCAACCGGAACGCTCTCGGCGTTGTGGGGAGAAGCCGCGGCAAAGGTCGGCGCGCCCTCGAAGGAGAATGCGGAGGAAGTGCTGCGCTACACGGCGGCCGCCCTCAAGCTGGACGGCGAGGTGATCGGCTGCGATGCGGCGCTGCCGGCACGGTTCATCGCCCATGCCTGGGAAGAGGCGCACGCCGCCAGGGCCCAGGTGTTCCGCAGGACGGTCGATGCCCTGATCGTGAGGCTCTCCGACATCCTGCGCGCCGCCTTCATCCATTCCGCGGCGGGGCAGCTCCCGGAGGCGTTGCGGGCGAGTGTCGCCTCGGGCCGGGGTGACGAGTTCGACTTCGACGTGATGTCGAGGCTTGTCGGGCGACGCGCGCCCCGCGACCAATTGCCGGCGGCGCGGCGCGAGCGCATCGAACGGGCGCTCGCCGTGCTTCGCGCGCAGCGCTTCTATGCCGATCCGAAGGCGGCTTCGCTTCCCGAGGCGGCGCCCTATGCGTTCCGCTTCGAAGATTGCGCCTCGGCGGCCGCGGCCTTCCGCTCGCGGCTGCCCGCCGTCGTCGAGACGGTGAAGGCGATTGCGGTCGCGGAACTCGAAGCCGAAGGGCGTTACGACGCGGCACACCACGACGCCTACTTCCAGGGCTACGGCGACCATGCCCTGATGGCGGAGGACCTCGCGCTCTTTCCCGACTACCTCGTGTGCGTGGTTCCGGGCCGCAACGCCGCCCCCGAGAACGCCAACCTGATGGAGACGCTCTCCTCGGGCTTGCCGGTCAAGATCCTGGTCGAAAGCGACGACGCGATCGAGGAGGCGCCGATCGGCGCCGGCCACTTCGCCTTTGGCGTGCGCAGCTCGCGCCTGGCGATGACGGCGACCGGCCTGGGCGGCGTATTCGTGCTGCAGGCCCCGAGCTCGAATCTCTACGCCGTGCGCGAACGCGTTGCCGCGGGATTTGCCCATCGCGGGCCGGCGCTCTTCAGCGTCTATGCCGGCGCGGGCGAGCCCGCCGCCGGCCTGGCCACGTATCTCACCGCCGCTGCGGCCATGCCTTCGCGTGCTTTCCCGACGTTTTCCTACGATCCCCACGCCGGCGATAACCTCGCGGCACGCTTCTCCTTCGAGAACAACCCGCAACCCGAAGCCGACTGGCCGCTGGATCCGGTCGAATACTCCGACGAGGACCTGCAGCGCGTCACCGAAGGGCTCGCGTTCACGTTCGCGGACTTCGCGCTGTGCGACCGCCGCCACGCCCCCCACTTCGCTCGCGTCCCACGCGAGCGCTGGAACGCATTCATGCGCCCCGTGGCCGACTGGCTCGCGCTTCCCGGGAAGGAGGCCTCCGAGTACGTGCCGTACGTAGTGGCCGTCGATGCCGGCGATCGCCTGCACCGCCTGGTCGTGGACGCGCGCCTCATGCAGGCGGTGCAACGCTGCCGCCTGCTGTGGCACCGCCTCCAGGAGCAGGGGGGAATCCACAATTCGCACGCCGAGCGGCTGCTCGCCCGCGAGAAGGCGGCCTGGGAAGAGAGCCGCAAGGGCGAGGCCGATGCAGCGCCCGCGGCAATCACCGTGGCGACCGAAGCGACGGCCCCGCTTGCGGGCGCGGCCGATGCGCCCGCGGCCGCGCGCCCGGCCGACGAGCCCTGGATCGAGACGGCGCGCTGCCCGAGCTGCAACGAGTGCCACCTGATCAACGACAGGATGTTTCCCTACAACGAAAACAAGCAGGCCTACATCGGCGACCTGAAGGCTGGGACCTATCGCCAGATGGTGGAAGCCGCCGAGACTTGCCAGGTCGCGATCATCCATCCCGGAAAGCCGTGGAACCCCGGGGAAGCGGGGCTCGAGGAACTCATCGAGCGCGCGCGGCCCTTCCAGTAGTGCCCCTCACGAAGATTGGATCGCAATGGATACCAAGACTCCCCTCGCAAAGCCGGATCCCATTGCCACGTGGCATGCGGAGCACGTCTACTTCAGCCAGCTGCTCAGCCTGCTGCACAAGCAGGTCGATGTGTTCCACACCGGCCAGCGGCCGAACTGCGAGCTGATGCTCGACATCATCTCGTACCTTCGCGACTACTCGGACCGGTTCCATCATCCCCGGGAGGATGTCGCGTTCGCCCGCCTGGCGAAGCGCTG
>JANNKG010000053.1:0-4062 GCA_031396185.1 Burkholderiales bacterium
GTTGCCGGTGGCGATGTAGTTGTCGACGTTGATGCCGCCTCTGGCGAGGGACTGCGCATAGGTCTGGCCCGTGGTAGGCGTGATGCCATAGCGCGGGGTGTCCAACGCGTACAGCGCGGTCACGCGGTCGGCCGGAGTGACGTAGTCGTTGTTCAGCATGTTGGACTCGACGTCCCAGCGAACGCCGAGGTTAACCTCGAGCCGCTTGTTGATCTCCCAGTCGTCCTGGATGTACAGGCCGAACTGGTTGTTCTTGAAGCTCACAGCGGCGCCGGGGATGGCACGCGTGATCCTGCACTGGTCGCTGTTCTGGCCGGCGTTGGTGACGTTCGTGCCGGTGCAGACGGTGCCGTTGAAATAGGGCTGGCCCGTCACGCGGTCGATCAGCGTTTCGACCGCATCGACGCCGAACGCGGTGCCGGAGAGGTCGTACTTCATGTCCTTGAACTTGGCGCCGCCCCTGATCGTGTGGCCCGGCCTGCCGGTGTAGGTGAGGTCCTCGGAAATGAAGACACCCTCCTGTCCTCGCTTCTGCGCATCCGGAGACCCACCCGCGAACAGCACGTCCTGCGAGTTGTTCAGCGTCTGGTTGGTGAGGGAGTTCGAAACCTTGTACTTGATGAAGGGGGTTGTCGATGCCGACTGGGGATTCCAGGTCGCCTCTTCGTAGCCGGCGCGCGCCTCGCTCAGCCAGGCGCCGCGCGCCCATTCGTGCTTGAGGTCGAGCTTCGTCTCGTCGTTGGTGCGATCCTTGTCGTTTCCGGGGGCGCTCAGGTTGCGGTCCTCGGGCAGCCGGTCGGATTCGCGGCGCACACGCAAGCTGCCGCTCAGCTTCTGCTCGTCGCTCAGCTGTGCGTCGACCTTGCCGAAGAACAGGTGCTCGGTGAACTTGTCGACCGTCGCGCCCTGGGAGTCGATCAGCGACGGGACGATGCCCGCGCTCTGCGGCAACAGGTTGAGGTTCCGGGGCACGACCGTGCGCGAGTCCTCGATGTCCTTGCCGTCGTACGCCAGGAAGAAGTGGATTCGGTCGCGAACGATCGGCCCGCCGATGCTGGCGCCATACTCGTATTTCTTCGACGGCGGGAGTGCCACGCCCTGGGCCTCGCGCTCCTCCTCGAAGACCGTCTTCTCGCGCCAGTTGGTGCCGGTGCGATCGATGTAGGCCCCGCCGTGGAATTCGTTGGTGCCCGACTTGGTGATCGCGGTGATGGCCGCGCTGCTCACCTGGTCGAACTCGGCCTTGTAGTTCTGCGTGAGGACCTTGTATTCGGCGATCGCCGATTGCGGAAACGGATTGCCGCGCGAAGAGTCCTGGCCTGCCAGGCCGCCCCGCAGGATGTTGTTCTTCTGGCCCACGCCGTCGATGAAGACGTTCACGTGGTCGAAGTTCTGCGCGCCGGCCTGGATCTTGGTGTTGCCGCCGGCGTCGGAGACGAACGCGACGCCGGGCGCGAGATCGGCCGAGCTGAGGAAGTTGCGCGTCACCTGCGGCAGGCTTTCGATCATCTTGTTCGACACGTTGGTGCCGATTTCCGACGTGCGCACATCCTTGCGCAGGGTCGAGCCGACGACGGTGATCCTCTCCTGGATCGCCGCCGAGCTGAGCGCCAGGTCGAGGGATGCCGTTTCGCCGACCTGCACGGTAACGATCTCCGTCCTCGCGGTGCCGGCCGGACCCGCGACGCGGATCTCGTAGGAGCCGGGGGCGAGACCCGCGAGCACGTAGCTGCCGTCGGCGAGCGTGGCCGCCCGGTAGGTGTTGCCATTGGCCTGATTGACGGCGGTCACCGCGAGGCCGGGAGCCGCCGGCCTGCTGTCGCTGCTGATCCGTCCCTTGATCGTCGAGGTGCTCAGTTGCGCATGGGCCGTGCCGCCCAGGGCGAGGGCCACCGCTGCGGCGATGGCGTAGCTGCGGAACGTGTTTCGTGTGGGGTTGCTTGCCATTGTTCTTCTCCTCGTACGGGGTTTATATGTTTCTAGATTTTTCTGTGGGGATGGACGGCTGCCAGTGACGATGCGTGACGGCCGCATGAGCTGCGGACGACCAGCTCGCTGCGCAACGTCTGGGTGGAGTGCTTGTCGTGCCCGGCCTCGCCGATCGCGAGCACCAGGCGTTCGAGGGCGAGCTCGCCCAGCTCGGCGATGCGCACGCGCACCGTGGTCAGGGGAGGGGACACGTAGCGCGCGATGGGAATGTCGTCGAAACCCGCGAGCGCGATGTCGGCGGGCACCCTCAGGCCGCCTTCGTTCAACGCGAACAGGCAGCCGATCGCCATCATGTCGTTGGCAGCGAAGACCGCGTCGGGGCGGTCGGACATCGAGGCCACCTGGCGGCCCGCCCGGTAGCCGGACTCCTCGCTGAAATCGCCGCGCAGCACCTGCGTGCGCACCCCGGGCAACAGCTCCGCCAGGGTGTCCCGGTAGCCCGCCAGGCGCTCACGGGCGTCGAAGTTGGCCTCGGGACCGGCGAGCATCGCGATGTGACGGTGGCCGCGCCCCACCAGGTGGCGCACCATCGCGCACGCCCCGCCGTAGTTGTCCACCATCAGCGACGAGTAGCGCTCGCCCGCGCAACGCGTATTCATGAGCACGGTGGGCATGGCGGGGAGCAGGTTCTTCTCGAGCACCTCGTCGTCCACGTGTGGGGACATCACGAGCAGGCCGTCGACGCGGCCGCGCATCGCGCGCAGCGCCGCCGCGAGCTCGGTGACGTCGCCATGCGAGCACGAAAGCAGCAGGTGCAGCCCGTGGGTTCGCGCCACGCGGTCGATGCCGCTGATCAGCTCGGAGAAGAATTCGCCATAGAGGTCGGGGAGGACGGCACCGATGCATTGCGTGCGGCGGCTGCTCAGGCTGCGCGCGCCCTCGTGCGGAATGTATCCGAGGCGCGCGGCGACCTCGGCGACATGGCGGCGGGTTTCATCGGTGACGTTGTCGGCCCCGCTGAGCGCTCGGGAAACGGTGGCGACGGAGACCCGAGCCGCCTTGGCGATGTCCTTGATGGTGACAGCCATGCTCGGACCTCCCCGGTTCAAGTACCGCCAACTGAAGTGTCGCTCCGGGGCAATGTAAGCGTTTCCATCAAGGGCTGTCAAGGCACGGAAATGGGGTGATGGGCCCTTGTGGCCGAGTCGAGCGCAAGACTATGATGTAACCGGTTTCATCCACCCTGTCTCCCCATAAAAAGAGCCTAACATCATGCCGGGAAAGCACTTTTTTCCGAAGAACTTCCTCTGGGGCGGCGCTACCTCGGCCTACCAGATCGAAGGCTCACCGCTCGCCGACGGCGCCGGCCCGAGCATCTGGCAGCGTTTTGCGCACACCCCCGGCATGATGAGGAACGGCGACACCGGGGATGTGGCTTGCGACCATTACCGGCGCTTCCGCGAGGACATCGCCCTGATGCGCGACCTCGGCCTCAAGGCCTATCGCTTCAGCGTCGCGTGGGCGAGGGTGTTTCCCGAAGGCACCGGCCGGATCAATCGCGCGGGACTCGGCTTCTACCAGCGCCTGGTCGACACACTGCTCGAGAATGGAATCGAGCCGAACGCCACGCTTTACCATTGGGACCTGCCCGCCGCCCTCGACGACCGTGGCGGCTGGCTCAATCGCGACGTCGCGCACTGGTTCGCCGACTATGCGAGCGCCATGTATCGCCACCTCGACGGCCGCGTGAAGATGTGGGCGACGCTCAACGAGCCCTGGGTCGTCACCGACGGCGGCTATTTGCACGGTGCGCTGGCTCCCGGGCACCGCAACCGCTTTGAAGCGCCGATCGCCTCCCACAACCTGCTGCGCTCGCATGCGCTTGCGGTCCAGGCTTACCGGGCCGAAGGTCGCCACCGCGTCGGCCTGGTCGTCAACATCGAGCCGAAATACGCCGCCTCGAGGAGCCTGAAGGATCGCGCAGCGACCGCCCGCGCCGATGCCTACATGAATCGCCAGTATCTCGATCCGGTGTTCCTGCGAAAGTATCCCGCCGAGATGCGCGAGATTTTCGGGGAAGCCTGGCCCGACTGGCCCGCGGAGGATTTCGCCCTGATCCGCCAACCGATCGAT
>JANNKG010000063.1:0-3594 GCA_031396185.1 Burkholderiales bacterium
CGTTCCATGACTAGCGAGGCCATCAATCATGATCCGGCCCACATGTTCATGAACACCGGTTCCCAAATCGCAGGCCGCCCGAGCATGGGCGCTTGGATTACCTATGGGCTTGGATCCGACGCAGAAAACCTACCGGGCTTCGTGGTGCTCACGTCGCTCGGGTCCGCGAGCTCGAGCAGTTCGGTTGCGAGGTGTTCGTGCACGATCCCGAAGCCGACGCCGACGAGACGCTGCACGAGTACGGCATCAAGCTGCGCACCTGGGAGGAGCTGCCCGCGGCCGATTGCCTGATCCTCGCGGTCGCCCACAAGGGCTTCCTCGCGATGCCGACCGAGGCATTCCTGCAGAAGATCGTCCGCCAGGGCTGCCTGGTGCAAGTGAAGGCAGCCCTCGACCCGCTCCCGTTCAAGCGCGAGGGGGTCCGCGTGTGGAGGCTGTAAGGAAGCCGCTTCGGGTCGGCGTCTTCTCCGACTCCGCGCACCAGTCCCGCTGGATCGCCGAGGCGCTCGAACGTGCGGGCGCCGGAGACTTTGCGGAGATCACGCTGGTCGCGATCCGCCCGCACCCCGGTGCCTCCAAAGTGCCGCTCCTGTGGCGGGCCTATCGCCGCTGCGACCGCGCGCTCTTCGGCAGCCGCTCCAACTGGTCGGGCACGCGTGACCTGAACTCTCTCGTGACGAGCGAGCGCCGGGTCGAGATGGGCGAGGACGAGCGTTGCTGGAAGGCGCGCATCCGCGATGCACGCCTCGATGTCGCTTTCGCCCTCGGCCAGGTCGACGACGCCGCGCTCGAAGGCGCCGCGCGCTACGGCACCTGGCGCTTCTGCTTCGGCGAGGACCAGGACACATTCGAGCCGATGGCGGGCGTGCGCGAGGCGGTCGATGGAAAGTCCGTCATCGCTTCCGGCATCCGCATCCACCCCGGAGCGGGCAAGCCCGACCGCATCGCCTACCAGTCGTGGGGCCGCGCGTTTCCGTTCTCGGTCACGCGCAGCCGCGATGCGCTCTTCGCCAAGACCGTGGAATTCGTGGCCCGCACGCTGCGCGACCTCCATGCGGGCGGCGCCAAATGGGTCGAGCTGGGCACCGAGCCCGCGCGTGACCTGCCCGCCAACGCTTTCCCCGGGGTGGGCGGGCTGCTGCGCGACATCACCACCCTGGGCAAGCGCGTGGCGCAGCGCGCCGCGGAAAAAGCCCTCACCGTGGACACCTGGTCGATCGCCTACCGGTTCGGCGCGGCCGCGGAGTGGAGCGGCTCGCTCGAGGGCTTCTTCCGCCTGAGCCCGCCGAACGGCTGGTACTGGGCCGATCCGTTTCCCATCCAGGTCTCGGGCCGCAACTACATCTTCTTCGAGGAGTTGCCGCTGGGCGCCACGAAAGCCCACATCAGCGTGGTCGAAGTCGATCGCGACGGCAACGCGTCGGCGCCGGTCAAGGTGCTCGAGCGCGACTATCACCTGTCGTATCCCTTCCTCGTGGAGGAGGGCGGCACGCTCTACATGATTCCCGAGACCGCGCACAACAACACGGTCGAAATCTACCGGTGCGTGGAGTTTCCGGCGAAATGGCAGCTGGAGCGCGTGCTGATGAAGGATGTGCGTTGCGCGGACGCGACTATCACCCGCCTCGGCGACCGCTGGTGGATGTTCGCCAACGGCGCCGCCCCCGGAGAAGAGATCAACGACGAGCTCTTCCTCTTCAGCTCGCCCACGCTCCTGGGCGAGTGGACGCCGCACCGGCGCAACCCGGTGAAGAGCGACGTTCGCAGCAGCCGCCCCGCGGGCCATCTCTTCTGGAGCGGCAACCGCCTCTACCGGCCCGGCCAGATTTGCGCGCCGCTCTACGGATCGGGCATCGCGCTGCACCGCGTGACGCGCCTGACCGAGGACGAGTTCGCCGAGGAAGAGGAAAGCCGCATCGTGCCGCGCGAGCCCGACACGCTCGGCATCCACACCCTGAATCGCGCCGGCGACCTGACCGTCACCGATGCCTTCGAGCGCAGGCCGCGCTTCTAGCGCCATGAACCAAGCCATGGCCCTCGAAGACCTCCTGCACCCCTACCTCGGCCGTTACCTGGGCGCTCCAGGCTGGCTGAAGGCCTCGGCCGGCCGCGCCTATTCGCTCCTGCCGCCGAGCGTGCGCCTGGGCGCCGCCTACGGCCGCTTCGCGAGCCAGGCAGGGGGGCGGGCCAGCGATGCGGGCGCCGATGCAAAGCTCGAGGCCACGCTCGCCTGGGCCCTCGACACGGTGCCGGCCTACGACAGCTTCCGCGCGCTCGCGCGCAGCGGCTGCGCGCCGCGCGAGATCCTCGCCGAGCTGCCGGTGACCGACAAGCTCGACCTCAAGCGCAATCCCGAACGCTATCTTTCGCGCGCGATGCCCGAGGGAGCGCGGCTGGAGATGTTCACCGGCGGCTCGACCCGCAACCCGATGCGCTTCTTCGTGCAGAAACACGTGACGCGGCCCAAGGAGTACGCGTTCATCCAGGATTTCCGTGCGCGCGTGGGCGTGGGCGCCGACGACCTGGTGCTCGCATTGCGCGGCCGCACGGTGCCCTCCGCCGCGCGGCCGGGCGGCAGCATCTGGATGGTCGAGCCGATCAAGCGCCAGCTGATCCTGTCCTCCGACCACCTCGAGCGCCGCTTCATGCCGGCGTACGCCGAGGCGCTGGCGCTCCACCGGCCCGCCTTCATCGAGGCGTTTCCCTCGGCGCTCTATCCGCTTGCGCGCTGGCTCGCCGCCCACCCGCTGCCGGAGTTCACGCGCAACGTGCGCGGCGTGATGCTGTACTCGGAAAACGTCTACGGCTTCCAGCTCGAGAAATTCCGCGAGGTGTTCGGCTGCCCGATCGTCTCGCACTACGGCCATTCGGAGCGCGTGCTGATGGCGGCCACCACGCCCGAGGACGACCGCTACTTCTTCTGGCCGCAGTACGGCCACTTCGAGCTGCTCGACGCCGACAACCGGCCGATCACCCAGCCCGGCAAGCTCGGCTTCATCGTCGGCACCAGCTTCGACAACCAGGTGATGCCGTTCGTGCGCTATCGCACCGGCGACATGGGCGTGCTGTCGGCGAGCGGCCACCCGGCGCTGCCGGGCTTCCCCGCGTGCGAGCGCATCATCGGCCGCCTGCAGGAATTCGTCATCTGCCGCGACCAGCGCCTGGTGTCGATCACCACCCTCGGAGTGGCGCATTTTCCCGAGCTCGCCCTGGTCGAGACCATCCAGTACGAGCAGTCGCGCCCCGGCTACGTGACCCTCAAGGTGGTCGCCGAGACGTCGCTCGATGCGCGCGCCCTCGCGCGGATCGCGCACGCCGTCGAGGACAAGACCCAGGGCGGCTGCGCCGTGGAAGTCCTCCAGGTAGAGCGCATCGCGCGCACGCCACGGGGCAAGGCGCGCATGTTGATCCAGAACCTCGACGTCCGGCGCTATTTCGGCGCCGCGTCGGAAACCCTCCAGGAGAACTCGTGAATCGCCCCGTCGTCCTGCTCCTCGGGCCGCATCGCGCCGCCGTCAGCGGCGTGAGCACCCATCTCAACCTGCTGATGGACTCGGCGCTCGACGACGATTTCGAGCTTGCGCATTTCCAGGT
>JANNKG010000064.1:0-6416 GCA_031396185.1 Burkholderiales bacterium
CGGCTCTCCGCGGCCCTCGCGCGCGGCCTGAGCGCCACCGGCATCGACGTGATCGACATCGGCGTCGTCGCGACCCCGATGGTGTACTTCGCGACCCACCATTTCGCCACCGGCAGCGGGGTGATGGTCACCGGCAGCCACAACCCGCCCGAATACAACGGCCTGAAGATGATGGTGGCGGGGGATACCCTCGCCGCAGAATCGATCCAGGACCTGCGGCGCGTGGTGGAGGAGGGAAAGTTTGTCGTTCCCGCCAAGGCGGGAACCCAATCTTCCGCGGACATCTCCGAGCAGTACCTGCAGCGCATCACCTCCGACGTGAAGCTCGCGCGCCCCATGACGATTGCGGTGGATTGCGGCAATGGCTCCCCGGGCGCGTTTGCCCCGGAGCTCTACCGGCGCATGGGCTGCGAGGTGATCGAGCTCTTCTGCGACGTGGACGGCACCTTCCCCAACCATCACCCTGATCCGTCGAAACCCGAGAACCTCGAGGACCTGATCGCGAAGCTCGGCCACTCGAAGGCCGAAGTCGGCCTCGCCTTCGATGGCGATGGCGACCGCCTCGGCGTGGTCACGAAGAACGGCAAAATCATCTTCCCCGACCGCCAGTTGATGCTCTTTGCCCAGGAGGTCTTGTCGCGCAATCCCGGGGCGGAAATCATTTTCGACGTGAAGTGCACGCGCAACCTCTTTCCCTGGATTCGGAAACACGGTGGCCGTCCGTTGCTCTGGAAAACCGGCCACTCGCTGATCAAGGCGAAGCTGAAGGAGACCGGCGCGCCGCTCGCCGGCGAGATGAGCGGCCACCTCTTCTTCAAGGACCGCTGGTACGGCTTCGACGACGGCCTCTACGCGGGCGCGCGCATGCTCGAGCTGCTTTCGCGAAGCCAGGACACGACCCAACTCCTCGAATCGCTTCCCGACTCGATCTCGACACCCGAGCTCAACATCGCGCTCGAGCACGAGGGCGACAACCACAAGCTGATCGCGGAGCTGCAGAAGACCGCGCGCTTCGAGGGCGCCAACGAGATCAACACCATCGACGGCCTTCGCGTGGAGTATCCCGACGGCTTCGGCCTGATGCGCGCCTCCAACACCACTCCGGTCATCGTGCTTCGCTTCGAGGCCGATTCCGACGCGGCCCTCGCACGCATCCGCGCCGACTTCCGCCGCGTCCTCGCGCGTGCCCGACCCGATCTCGCGATCCCGTGACGGGGTCAGTCTTTAAAGGGTGAGCTGGAGGGAGAGGTAGGCGCCGTCCTGGCGGGGCTTGCCGGCGATGGCGCCGAGCCGGACGAAGGCGGCGGTGAGTGACACGTGCCGATTGGGAAACCACGCGAGGAAGACGTCGCTCGCGTCCTGCTCCTTGAACGCCGACAGGTTGTCGGGCTTGAAGCGGTGCTCGGCGCCGAGCGCCAGGCGATCGGTGAGCAGGACCGCGGCGGAAAACTCGGGCTGCAGGCTGCGCGAGCGCTTGCGGTCCCCGCCGAACCCGAGAAGTCCGAATTGGTTGGCGCGCGTGGCGCGCAGCGTCACGTTGGCGAGGACGTTGCGCCCGCCCACCGCGGCGAACCAGACCTTCGTCGCGGCGAGATAGAAATCGGTGTCGCTCCCCCGCGCCGCGCCAATCGCCGTGGGTACCGCCATGTTCGTATTTCGCTTGTGCTGCAGTCCCACCGCCAGCTGCGGCCACGGTGTGTCCGGGTCGTAGACGGCATCGCCGAATACGCGCATTTTTGCGCCGACGGTTTCGGTCACCAGCGTGAGCCCGGGCACCACCGAGCCCGCGTCGAAGCGCTGCCGCGACAGCGAAAGCTCGAAGCGATCGCGGAGGCCCACCGCCACGCCGTATGCCTGGAGGTTGAAGTCGTCCACCTCGACACGCGTGGCGAACCCCGAGCCCCCTACCTGGTCGCGGGTTCCATAGCCGGCGATCAGCGCCCATGGCACGAGCCCGCCGCCCCCGGCCCCCTCCAACTGGTGCGCGCCACCCGTGGCGAGCAACCGATCGCCTGCCGCCGCACCGGCCGCGAATGCCATCGCCACGAGGGCAAGAATCAGTTTCACGATCAACCTCCGACGATGTCGCGCTTCATCGGCGCGAGCAGCTTGAGGAGCTCGTTTTTCTCGCCCTCGCCCACCCCGGCACTCGTGAGTGAGTCGCGCAGGAACTGCACCATTAGATAGAACTCGGACTCGGTGTTCTTAAGTCCCTGGTGGACGGCTTTCATGGGATCGCCGGTGTACCGGCACGGCCCGCCCGACAGCTCGCACAGCTGCTCGCGCAGCTTCTCCTTCACGCGCGCGAGCTTCACGTCCTTGAAGGAACGCGCGGTGCGCGGGTCCTTCGACGTACGGTCAATGACATCGTCCACGACGCGTTCGATCACGGGCGCGCCGCCGAGGCGCGAATAGAGGGTAGGCGGGGCGGTGGGCGGGGCGGCGCAACCCGCGACCCACGCGAGCGCGCAAAGCAGCGCCGTTCGGGACACCATGGCTAGGGCTCGATCGCGATGCCGCGCAGCGCCTCGCCGCCCACCGTTCCGAGGAACGTCGCCTTGCCGGTCGCGAGGTCGACGGTGTAGAACCGCGTCGAGGTTGCGTCGTCATGGTTGAGCGAGGCGTACGCGGCATTGTTCACGTCCGAGATATCGAAGCCCGCGCGCTGGAAGCGCGCCACCTCGAGGCTCCCTACGGTGAAGAGCTGCCCGGTATTCGGCGAGACCGCGGGCGTTGCGCCCTCCCTGGAGCCCTGCACGACGAGCGAGCCGGTCGTGGCGTCGAGGGCGAAGTTGGTCGTGACCTTGTCGTTCTGCTTGTTGTAGGTGTAGGCGGCGCCGACCACGCGCGGCGAGTGGCCGAAGTTCTTGTCCCCGGCGGCGTAGGCGAGCATTGCATCGGGCTGCATCCCATCGAGGCTCGTATTGCCATCGACCGAGGCGCCGGTATCGGGGTGCGCCCGCATGTTCTGGCCGGTGTTGCTCACGATGCGGATGCGATCGACCGCCGGGTTGAAGTCGAAGCCGAACTCGCCGCCGGCAAGGGCGATCGCGAGCGGCCCGACGCCCACCCGCTTCGTTTCGGCGCTCTTCGTGTCGATCGTATAGATCCGCCCCGAGGAACCCAGGCCGAACAGCACGCCGCGGGCGACCCGGAAGTCGATTCCCACCAGGCGCTCGTTCGCGCCCAGTCCCTTGACCAGCCCGATCGAGGTCACCTTCTGCGGCTGGCCCGCGTTGAACCGCACCAGCGTCCCGCCCTCGGTGATTGCGACGATGGTTTCCTTGCGCGGCGGGCCCTCGGGCTCGCCCTTCGTGGCGCAACCCGCGGCAAAGGCAACGATGGCGAAAAGGGCGATCGACAGGCGCATGTCAGGTTTCTCTTTCCGGGTAAAGGTGGTGCGGAATGATATCCTCTGCGACGTGAAACTGGCGGCGATCCTTGTTACATCCGCATCCTTCGCCGCCCTGCCCGGGGTGGCGGCGAGCATCGACGCGACCGTGAAGGATGCGCGCGGCGCGCCCCTCGAGGACGCGGTGGTGTGGGCGATTGCGAAAGCTCCGCTGCCCGCCCGGCCCAAGCGTGAGGCCGCGATCGAGCAGGTCAACAAGCAGTTTTCGCCCCTGGTCACCGTAGTGCAGGCCGGCACCCAGGTGATCTTTCCCAATCGCGACGAGATCCGGCACCACGTGTACTCGTTCTCGACGCCCAAGACCTTCGAGATCAAGCTCTACGCGGGCATGCCCGCCGCGCCGGTCGTGTTCGACAAGCCCGGCGAAGTGGTGCTGGGCTGCAATATCCACGACAACATGATCGCCTACCTGTACGTGGTGGAGACTCCATTCTTCGCCAAGTCCGGCAAGGATGGCCGCGCGCGAATCGAGGGCCTGCCCGCGGGTGATTACGACGTGCACGCGTGGCACTACGGCCAGGCGGCCGCCGTGGATTCCAGGCCCGCGAGGTTGCGCGGCGAGGAAAGCGCCGGCGCCGCGTTCGCCATCACCACCAAGGCCCAGCCTCCCCGCCCGAACCCGAAGTGAAGGCGCCCACCATCCGGGGCGCGCGGCTCCAGGACCGCATCGTCGTCTTCTTCGTGGTGCTGCTGATGATCGTGCAGCTCGCGAGCTTCTATTTCATCCGCTACGCGATCGAGGCCACCGCCCAGAACACCCTGCGAGAGGAGCTCCGCACCGGTGCGCGCGTTTTCCGGCGCCTGCTCGACCAGAACAGCCAGCAGCTGGTGGAGGCGACCAGCGTGCTCACCTACGACTTCGGATACCGCGAGGCGATCGCGAGCCGGGACCGGGCGACGATCCTCTCGGCGCTCACCAACCACGCGGCGCGCATCAAGGCGAGCGGCATGGCGGTAATCGGCCTCGACGGCGCCATCGTTGCCGACACACTCGCCGTGGCGAGCGCGGGGAAGCCCTATCCGCACCCCGAACTTATCGAGCGCGCGGCACTACTCGGGCGCACGTCGGGCGTGCGCCTCTTCGAGGGCAAGCCCTTCCAGGTGGTGGTCGTGCCGGTGCTGGCGCCGCTGCCGATCGCCTGGGTTGCGATGCAGTTCGTGATCGACAACGATACCGCGCGCGACCTGCAGCGGCTCACCACCTCGGATGTCACCTTCGTACGCACCGGGGGCGCCCAGCCCACGATCCTCGCCACCACCCTTCCCCCATCACGCAGCGCCGACCTCCCCGCCCGCGCCGCGGCCATTGTCGCCGAGGGCAGCGACGGTGTCACCGTGACGCTCGGCGGCGAGGCGTACGAGGCCCTGGCCACGCCGCTCGACGATGCGCGCGCCCTCGGCCTCTACGCGATCCTGCAGCGCTCGGTGGCGGACGGCATCGCGCCCTACCTCGCACTCCAGGCAGCACTCCTCTTCATCGCCGCGGTCTCGCTTGCGGTAACACTCGCGGGCGCCATGCGTATCGCGCGACGCATCACCCGGCCGGTGTCGCGCCTTGCCGATGCGGCCCGCGAGATCGCGCGCGGCAACTACGAGGTGCGGGTCGGCATCGAGGGAAAGGACGAGATCGGCGAGCTCGCGCGCGCCTTCGACAGCATGGCCCATGGCCTGGCCGAGCGCGACAATATGCGCGACGTCCTCGGCAAGGTGGCCTCGAGCGAGGTGGTGACGCAGCTCCTCGCCGGCCAGATCGACCTGGGCGGCACGGAGGTGGAAGCCACGGTGATGTTCACCGACATGCGCAACTTCACCGCAATCTGCGAGACGCTCACCCCACAGCAGAACCTGCAACTGCTCAACCAGTTCCTTACCACCATCAGCGAGGTGGTCGAAGCGCATGGCGGCGTGGTGGACAAGTACCTGGGCGACGGCGTCATGGCGATCTTCGGGGCACCGGTGACGCGGGCCGACGACGCCCACCGGGCGGTGGAGGCCGCGCTCGAAATTCGCCGGCGGGTGAACGCACTCGGCCCGATGCTGGCGGCGCGCGGCCTGCCGCACCCGAAGGTCGGGGTCGGCCTCAACACCGCGCGGCTCATCGCCGGAAACATCGGCTCGCCCACGCGCCTCAACTACACCGTGCTGGGCGATGGCGTGAACCTGGCGTCGCGTCTCGAGGGCCTCACCAAGCGCTACCTCGTCCCGATCGTGACCGGCTCCCGCACGCGCGATGGAACGCGCCTGGACATCGTCTTTCGCGAGCTCGACAAGGTGCGGGTCCGCGGCAGGACCGTGCCCGAGCGCATCTTCGAGCCGCTCGGCCGGGAAGGCGAGCTGGCGCCCGAGGAGCTCGAACGCCTCGCCCGGTGGCACGAAGCCCTGGAGTACTTTCGCAACGGCGCGTGGGCGGCCGCGCGCGCCAGCTTCGAGCGGCTCGCCGCGCACGAAGGCTACGAGCGGCTGGCGCAGATCTACGCGGGATATATTCGCGAACTGGAAGCGAATCCTCCCGGTCCCGACTGGGACGCGGCATTCACGCTCTACGAGAAGTAGGCGCTAGGACTTCTTCTTTTTCTTCGCCGCAGCCGGCGGTGAGGGCGCCTTGGCCGCATCGGCCATCATGTTCCACGCCCACATCGCGGGGTTGGGTAGATCGGGCGCCTTGACGGCCGCGCCGGCCTTCTCCTCCTTGCCCATCGCCGCGAAGACCTCCTGCGCCTTTTCCCCGCCCTTGAGCATCGCGAGCTGGTACTGGAGCGTCTTCATGGTGAGCTGCAGCATGTTCACGTTCGCCTTGAGCCAGTGCTCCACGACCTCGAGCTCGGCGATCTTCTTCTCGATCTCCTTTGCGTCGGGCAGGGGAAACATCAGGCTCTGCAGCGGATAGGCTCCGGGGTTCACCATCTTCTGCCAGAGGTCGAACATGTCCTGAGGGGTGACTGGCTTGGTCATGGGGATCTCGGTGGCTGGCGGTTAGGCAAATCTTGGGAACGCAGATGGCCGC
>JANNKG010000185.1:0-9102 GCA_031396185.1 Burkholderiales bacterium
CTTCGTGGCGCCCACCGTCCTGAACGTGAAGCGCGCGCGCATCCGCGGCGCCGAGCTCGGCGCCGAGCTCGGCGCCGAAGGCGAGGCCTGGGGGTTCCAGTGGCAAGCGGCCTTTACGGCGCAGCGCCCACGGGACGAGGAAACCGGCCGGCGCCTCCAGGGGCGGGCGGAGCATTTTGGCACCGTCGAGGCGCGCCGCACCTTCGGCGCCTGGACCGCGGGCATGACGGTGCGCGCGAGCGGCAACCGCTTCGACTCGACGGTGGAGAGCGCAGAATCGCGCCTTTCCTCCTATGGGGTGGTGGATGCGCGGCTGCGCTACGCAGTCAACAAGCACGTGGCCCTGGAGCTCCATGCGACCAACCTGGGGGACAAGCGCCACGAGAGCGCGGTGGGGTACGACGCGCCGCGCCGCGGGGTACTTCTCAGCCTGCGATTTGAGGCGTTCTAGCCGGCGAGCGGTTGCGCCGGTCCGGGCTGCATGTACACCGACTGGCCCGAATCCAGCACCACGTAGGGCGCCGGATGCTTCTCGAAGAACTCGATCCACGCGCGCTGCCCACCGGGAAACAGGGGAGAAGAGAAGTCGTCGTTGAGGATCACCCCTCCCGCTGCCATGCGCGGATGGAAGTACTCGAGACAGGCCCGCGTGGGTTCGTAGAGGTCGACATCGATGTGAACGAAGTCCCATTGCCGATCAGGCAGCGTCTGCAGCGCCTCCGGAATCCATCCCTTCACGAAGGTGACCCCGGGGTAGGCACCGAACCGCGAGCGCACCAGCGGAAGCCCGACCGCAAAATGGCCTTTCGCATGGGATGCGACCCGCGCCGAGCGGCCGCTGTCATCCGCGATCTCGACCAGGTCCTCCTGGCCCGGCGCGCTCAGGCCCTCGAAGCTATCCACCAGGAACAGATCCTCACCGCGGAACGCGGGACGCACCGCGCCCAGCACCCGGCAGGCGAGCAGCGCGCTGAAGCCGTTGAAGACGCCGCATTCCACCATCGCGCCGCCGCGCTGGGCGAGATGGTGGACATAGCACGCAAAGGTGTAGGCCCGCTGCGCGCGGCGAAACACTTTCCATGACTTCGGCTGGGTTCGCGTCGCCTCCAAACACTCCTGATAGATCGGCAGGAAGGGCCGGCCCGCAACGTTCAGGCCTTCGAGGAGAATCGTCGAGTGGGTGGCAATGTCGGCCCCCTGGTGCACCTTGTCCAGGAGCACCAGGTCTGCGTGCGACTGCGGCATGTTCGTCCTTCCTTCGTGGCCGGCGAGTATACAAGTCGGCGCCGCCGGATCGCCCGCAGGGGTGCTCCGCCTGTAGCGGTTAGGGCTATAATATTGCATTGATTTCAAAGACTTTGCGGCGATGCCGCGAACTCAAATGCGCGTCGCGATCGTCCAGTCCTGTTACCTGCCGTGGAAAGGGTATTTCGACCTGATCCGAAGCTCGGATCACTTCATCCTCCTCGATGACGTGCAGTACACCCGCAGGGATTGGCGCAACCGCAACCAGATCAAGACCGCCACCGGGCTCAAGTGGCTGACGATCCCGCTTCGCAACAGCGGGCGCTTCCTGGCCGCGATCCGCGACATGCACGTGAGCGAGCCGGGCTGGAGTGCGCGCCATTTTTCGATGATCGAGCAGGCTTACCGCGCGAGCCCCGGCTGGCCGGTGCTGCGCGACTGGATGAAGGGTTCGCTGTTGGAGGCGAAGGCCGCGACGCTCACCGAAGTGAACGAGTTCCTGCTGCGCAGCCTGTGCGCGCTGCTCGGCATCCGCACCCCGATCACGCAATCGGTGGTGCATGGGGTGCAGTGCGAGAATCCCACCGATCGCCTGGTGCGGCTTTGCCAGGCAGTGGGTGCCACGCATTACCTGAGCGGCCCGAGCGCCCGCGAGTACCTGGAGGAGCGCCGCTTCGAGGAGGCCGGCATCCGTTTGGAATACTTCGACTACAGCGGCTATCCGCAATACGATCAGCCCCACGGCCCATTCGAGCATCACGTGTCGATCGTGGACACCATCGCATGCCTCGGCGCCAACGCCGCCGCGGCCCTGAAGAGGGAATCTTCCGCATGCCTGCAGCCCTGAGCTCCGCACCCGAACCCCAGTACGGATTCCACGGGCGCCTGGCGGCCGACTTCCCTTCTCAGATCGTGGTCGACCTGACCGAGGTGTGCAACCTCGCTTGCATCCACTGCCCGCACCCGGAATTCAAGAAGTCGCCGCATTATTCGAACGCGTTCCTCGATCCGGCACTCAATGCGAAGATGGTGACCGAGGTGCGTGACCACGGCCGCGGCAAGACGCTCTACATCCGCTACACCAGCAACGGCGAGCCCCTGGTCCATCCCGGCAGCTACGAGATGATCCAGGATTCGGTGGACCGCTCCGGCACGTTTGTGACCATCACCACCAACGGCACCATCCTCAACGAGAAGCGCATGCGCCGGCTGCTCGCCTCGGGCGTGCACCTGATCGACGTGAGCATCGACGCTTTCAAGCCGGAGACCTACGCGAAGGTGCGCGTCGGCGGCGACCTCGAGGTCACGCGCGGCAACGTGCTGAACCTGCTGCGCTGGGTGCGCGAGGAACGCTCGCCCACCAAGGTCATCGTGAGCTTTGTCGAGCAGCCCCTCAATCGCGACGAGGCGGACGACTTCGACCGCTTCTGGAAGGAAGCCGGTTGCGACTATGTCGTGATCCGCCGCCAGCACTCGTCAGCGGGTGCCGTGGTGCAGATCGCCGGCAAAATGCGCGACAAGCTCGGCGCCATCCCACGCCGCCCGTGCCTCTATCCATGGGAGCGCATCACCCTCAACCCGCGTGGCGAGCTCGCGTTCTGCCCACAGGACTGGACTCACGGCTCGGCGCTCGCGGACTTCCGCTCCACCAGCATCCGGGACATGTGGTCCGGGCCGCAGATGCAGGCGCTGCGGGCAGCCCACCTGCAAAACGATTTCGCCAAGCACGCTTTCTGCGGCCAATGTCCCGACTGGAGCGTGACGAGCTGGCCCGGAGAGGGCCGCGGTTACGCCGACATGATCGAAGAGTTCTCGACCCCGGCCGCGGCATGATCCGGTTTTCCTCGCCCGCCCCGGTCGGGCGGGAGCGGGAGTACGTGATGCAGGCCGTCGACAGCCGCGGACTTGCGGGCGTCGGCGCATTCGCTCGGCGCTGCGAGCAATGGCTCGAGCAGTCGCTGCCGGCCCCGCGGGTGCTCCTCACCGGATCGTGCACCTCGGCGCTCGAGCTTTCGGCGCTGCTGCTCGACATCGCTCCCGGCGACGAGGTGGTAATGCCCTCGTTCACCTTCTGCACCACGGCCTCGGCCTTCGCGCTGCGGGGCGCGAAGATCGTGTTCGGCGACATCGATCCGGTGACGCTGTGCATGGGTGAGCGCGAAGCCGCTCCCCTCATCGGGCCGCGCACGCGCGCCGTGGTCGGAGTGCATTACGCGGGCTACGGCGGCGCGGCGCCCGGGCTCGCGCAGCTTTGCGCCGATCGCGGTATCGCGTTCATCGAGGACGATGCGCAGGGCATCGGCGCCTCGTGGCAGGGCCGGTCTCTCGGCACCTTCGGGCGCATGGCTGCCATCAGCTTTCACGACACCAAGAACGTGACCGGGGGCGAAGGCGGCGCCCTGGTGATCAACGACCCCGCGCTGATCGCGCGCGCCGAGATCCTGCGCGACAAGGGGACAGACCGCGCGCAGTTCTTCCGTGGCTTCGTCGACAAATACACCTGGCAGGAACTCGGTTCGTCGTACGTGCCCGCGGAGCTCTGCGCCGCCTACCTGCTCGCCCAGCTCGAGGAAAGCGCGCGCGTGACCGCTCGGCGGCGCGCCATCGCGCTGGCCTACCACGACGCGATGGCGCCGCTCGCCGCCCAGGGCCGCGTGACACTGCCGGCGCGCGATTACCTCGAGAGCGCCAACGGGCATCTTTTCTGGCTGCTGACGCGCGAGCCCGCCCATCAGCAGGGCCTGATCGCGCACCTCGGCCGCCGCGGTATCGGCGCAGTCCACCATTACGTGCCGCTGCATTCGTCCCCTGCAGGGCTGAAACATGGCATCGCCCGCGGCGCGCTGCCGGTCACCGAGCGCATCTGGAACCGTCTCGTGCGGCTGCCGCTGCACATGGAGCTTTCCGACGCGGACGTCGTTGCGGTGATTGCCGCCTGCCGCGAATACCTCGCCGACTGAGGCACTGCGATGAACCGCAAGGCCGAGAACCCGGTTGCGATGCTCGAGCGTTCGATGGCCTCCTCCGATCCGGCAGCGCTCGCGAGCACGGTTGCCGACCTCGAGGCGCGCTACCCGGGTCATCCGTTCACTCATTACGGCAAGGCGGAACTCGCACAGCGCCGCGGCGACATTGCGCAAGCGGCGGCTTTCAGCGCGACCGCGGTCTCCGCCCTCTTCGACCACCGCCTGCTCGGGCCCACGGGCGGGCTCGACGTGGGCGCGGTATTCGACGCCTGCATGGACCTCGAAGCGGCCCAGCTCACCGATGGCTTCAGCTACTTCACCCAGATGGGACGGCTGCTCGAGGCCAGCGGCGCGGTGGAGGGGCTCGCCGCCGCGCTGCCCCGCATCGCAGCGCGCCTGACCGATCCCGCCAATGCTTCGCGCCTCAAGCCGGCACACGTCGAGACGGCGTTCGCGCTCCTCGGCTTCGGCCCCCACTGCGGCAGGCCCTGGTCGGACCAGGTCTTCGAGCAACTCGCCCTGCCCTGGCTCCTGGGTGCGGCCGAACGCGGCGATTTCGCCACCGCCCTGAACGTGGAAGCGACGGTCTACAACGCATACGTGAAGCGCCAGGAATCGAGCGAGTGGTTCAAGGCCTCGACCGCGCGCTGGATTCCGGCGCTGGCGGCGGCGGCCCGGCGCCAACGTCCCGCCGCGGCCCATGCCGCATGGCGTCCGGAGGCCGCGCGCCGCATCGGGCTTTTCCTGCACAGCGCCTCGATGCTCGCCCACGTGCAGGTGATGGTGGAAACGCTCCGGGCGGTGCGCGAGATCGGGACCCGTGGCTATGCGTTCACCGTGTTTGTCTGCGCCGGCCGGGACGCGAAGATGCATGCGGCGCTGGGCGAGTGCGGTGTGGGGGTGCGCTACCTCGACGAGGGGCGCGCCCACTCGTCGTACTTCGAACGCCTGCAGGTGCTGGAGGGCGAGCTGCGCCGCGATAACTTTGCCGCCATCTTCTGGGTGACGCAGGTCACCATGATGGCGGTCATGTTCGCGCGCCGCATCGCGCCCCTGCAGGGCTGGTTGTCGATGAAGAACCACGCGTGCGCGATCGACGAGATCGACGTGGGCCTTGCCCTGGAGAGCGTGGTGCTACGCAAGTCGATGGAGGGTCGCCAATGGCGCACCTTCGGCGCCGCCGCCGATTCGTGGCTCGATCCCGCGCAGTCCGCGCCGGCCCGCGAACTGCGCGCCACCTTTCCCGGCGACGCCATCGTTGCCGCGTCGATCGGGCGAGAGGAAAAACTCGATTCGCCGGCGTTCCTCGCGGCGGTGGGCGAGCTGCTGCGAACGCACCCGAAGCTGCATTTTCTCTGGACCGGCCGCCTGCGACGGGCGTCGATCCAGGACGCATTCGAGCGCGCCGGCGTTGCCGAGCGCGCGCACTTCGTGGGATGGGTGAACACCAAGCGGTACGCGCAGGCGATCGACCTTTTCCTGGACTCGTTTCCGTTCCCCTGCGGCTTCACCCTGAAAGAGGCGATGGCCGCGGGCAAGCCGGTGGTGATGATGCGGACGTCGGAAAGCCTCGAGACCGGTGTGCCCGGTGCGATCACTCCGCTCATCGAGCACACGGCTGACGCACCCGCCGAGGTTCGCGAGAAGCTGCGCGCGATCTTCACCGGGGAACGCGACTTCGACCTTTACCTGTGTGCGGCATCGCCCGAGGAGTACGTCGCGATGGCCAGTCGCCTGGTCACCGAACCCGCGCTGCGCACCCGGGCCGGTGCGGCGAATCGGGCGTTCATCGAAGGCTTCCTGACCTCGCCCCACGACGAGGCGCGCAAGCTCCTCGACCACCTCGACAACCTCTTCACGACCCTTCCGAGAAAACCATGAGCACACCCCTCTTCCGCCTCAATCCCGCAGTGATGTCCACGGTGTTGTGGCAGGACGTTTTCTCCGACCTCGACCTGGAGATGCCCGCGGTGGGCGCGCGCCTCGCCGCGGCGTGGCAGGTTTGCGAGAGCACGCGCCCCCAGATGGCTTACAACACCGGCTCGATCAGCCCCTCTACCGGGCTCGCGCTGTACGCGCTTGCGCGCCGGCTCGCCCCGCGCACCGTGTTCGAGGTCGGCACCTTCATCGGCAAGAGCACGGTCGCCCTCGCTCTCGGACTGGAGGACGCCGGCGTGCGCGACGCCGCGATCTACACCTGCGACGTCAGCAACGACTTCCACCTCGCGCATCCCGGCCCGTCGCGAATCGTCGGCTTCCCGCGCAAGAACAGCACCCATGCGCTGACGGAGGCCGTCGCGCAAGGCGCCCTGGTGGACCTCTTCCACCTTGACGGACGGCTCGCGGAGGCCGACCTGGCGCTGCTGCAACGCGTCTCACGCCCGAACGCGGTATTCGCGATCGACGACTTCGAGGGTGGCGAGAAGGGCGTGGCAAACGTCGCACTATTGCGCGCGCAGCCCGCCCTGCGCGGCTACGTCCTCGCCTATCCGCCCGATCGCCAGCTCCTCGAGGGCTTCGGCCTGCATTCGCGTTGCCTCACGGCGGTCCTGCTGCCCGCCAATTCGTTCGGCTTCACGAGCCAGTAGGCGTCGCGGCAAGTCGATCGAGTGCCTCATTCCAGGCGCCCCCAGGCGCCTGGCGATAGACGGGCCACGCGGGAAACCAGGGCGAGCGCTCGCCTTTGTCCAGCCATCGCCACTCCGGCGGGAACGGCACCAGGACTTTGGCGCCCCCGCCGACTCCGGCCAGCAGGTGGGTATTCGTGTTGCTGACTCCGACGTACTGATCGATCAATTCAACGATCGCGAGGGCATCGTCCAGATCGTCGTTGACGAACCCGGCATCGTGGATGGCAGCGCCCGCCGCAATGCTGAGCGCGTGCAACTCGTCGGCTCGCACCTTTCGTTGCAGGGAAACGAACGTGGCGCGAACCCCCCGGAGCGCGCGGCCGAGAACCGCCGCATCGATGCTCTTGGCGAGGACCACCCGGCCCGGGCGTTCGAGACCCGCGCGCCAGGTAAGGCCCACGTAGGGCGCGGGCCCCCACTGCGCGAGCCGTGCGCGGATTCGTTCTCGATGGGCGGGATCGCTCGCGAGCGGCAATGGAGGCGGGAAGGTTGCGGGATCGATTGCTCCCAGCAGCCGCGGCAGGTCCCCGGCCCAGAGCACGGACAGGCCGGGACCGGGGACCGACTCGGGCTTCAGGAAATGCTCGAAGAGGCCGGTGCGGGCGAGCAGCGGATGCAGGCGTGCATCGCCCCAGAAGGCAAGGCGGTGGTTGAGCGCGCGCAACCCGGGGACGAAGCGCAGGAAAAAGAGCGTGTCGCCGAGTCCTTGCTCGCCATGCACGATGATCGCCGCGGGCGCCGCCGGCAGCTTGTCATCGTGGGGCACGGTGACCGGGACGGCGGGATCGCGCAAGTTGACCTGCGCGTGGGGACGCGAGGAATAGGCGTCCCAGCCCTCGGCGAACTTCCCCTGTGCAAGCAGTGCGTAACTCAGGTTGATGCGCGCCTCGACATGCTGGGGACGGGCGCCCAGCGCGGCACGAGCGGCGCGTTCGGCGCCGGCGAAATCGCCCTGGGCCCTGAGCACCAGGCAAAGGGTGGCGAGCGCATCGGGTTGGTTGGGCACGAGTGCCAGCGAGCGGCGCAGCGTGGCAGTGGACTCGCCCATACGGCCCTGCACGAAAAGCATCGTGCCCAGGCTTGCGTGCAGCATCGCATCACGCGGCGCCATGCCGACCGCCGCGCGCAAGTCCCCCAGGCCGCGCTCGAATTCGTCGAGGTGGCAAAACACAAGTCCGCGCAGGCCGCGCGCCTGGGCATGCTGCGGATCGATGGCAATGACTTGCTCGAACCGGGCGAGCGCCTCGGCGAGGCGCCCCTCGCGGTATAGCTTCAAGCCCTCGTCGAGATCCGGATTCTCCCTGCCCATCGTTCGATTATAGTGGCCGTGCCATGGTCCCCGACGCAATCAACCTCGCCTCCGTCCGCAACGCGCTGGTCGTGAAGCTGCGCCATCACGGCGATGTCCTCCTCACCTCACCGGTGTTCCAGGTGCTGCGAAACCGCATGCCGCACGCCGAGATCGACGCGTTGGTCTACGGCGATACCCGCGACATGCTCGAGGGCCATGCATCGATCGCGCGCATCCACGCGGTCGACCGCAGCTGGAAACGGGAGCCGATGGCCGCCCAGGCGCGCCACGAGAAGGCGCTGCTGGGGGCTCTGCGCGGGCGCCGCTACCAGCTGCTCGTTCACCTGACCGACCACTGGCGCGGCGCGTGGCTCTCGCAGGCCCTGCGCCCGCGCTGGTCCGTGGCACCGGCGCGCGACAATGCCGTGTGGCGCTGGAGTTTTTCCCACCTCTACAAGCTGCCGCGTGCGACCCCGCGCCACACCGTCGAGCTGAACCTGGATGCGCTGCGTCGCCTCGGCATCTATCCCGAGGAAAACGAGAAGTCGTTGGTGATCAACCCGGGGCCGGAGGCATTCGCTCGGGTGGATGCGTTGCTCGCCCAGGCGGGCCTTGGAGCCAAGACTTTCATCCAGTTCCATCCGGCCTCGCGTTGGCTCTTCAAGTCGTGGACCGAGGCGCGCAATGCCGAGCTGCTGCGGCGCCTGGTACGCGACGGCCAACGCATCGTAGTGACCGGCGCGCCCGATGCGCGCGAGAAGGCGATCGTCGCGCGCATCCTCGACGCGGCCGGCATTCCCGTGACCGATCTGTCGGGCCAGCTCACGCTGCGCGAGATGGGAGCGCTGTCGTCACGCGCGCGACTCTTCTTCGGGGTCGACTCGGCGCCGATGCACATCGCGGCTGCGGCCGGCATCGAAGGCCCAGGTGCTTTGGTCCGGTCCGACAACCGGCTGACCGATGTACGCGC
>JANNKG010000065.1:0-2325 GCA_031396185.1 Burkholderiales bacterium
GGCGGCGCGTTGTGGTCGGCTTCGACCTTCGTGTTGCGGGCCATCGCGGCTACTCCTCGAGCTTGATGCCGCGTTCCTGTGCGAGCTTCGCCCACTTGGCGATGTCTTCCTGCATGAACTTGCCGAATTGCTCGGGGGTCATCGGCATCGGGTCGAGTGCCTCGCCCGACAGGCGCTGGCGCAGCTCCGGCGTGGCAATCGCCTTGTTGATCTCGTCGTTCAGGCGCTTGACGATGTCGGCCGGCATCTTCGCGGGGCCGACGATCGCGTACCACTGCACGCCGGTGAACCCCTTGTAGCCAAGCTCCTCGAAGGTCGGCACGTCGGGCAGCAGCGGGTGGCGCTTCAGGCCGGTCACGGCGATCGGCTTCATCTTGCCCCCCTTGATGTGTGGAGTCGCCGCGGCCAGCCCCGGCATCATCATCTGCGTCTGGCCGCCGAGCACGTCGGTGATCGCCGGGCCGATGCCGCGATAGGCCGCGTGCACGGAATCGAAGCCCGCCGCGGAGCGGAACTGCTCCATCGCCAGGTGGGTGAGCGAGCCCTGCCCCGCGGAGCCGTAGCTGGACTTGTTCGCCTTCGCCCACGCCACGAACGACTTCATGTCGTTGGCGGGCACGTTCGAGCCGACCACCAGCACGTTGGGGGTACCAGCGACCATCGCGATCGGGGTGAAGTCCTTCACCGCGTCGTAGGGCACCTTGCGCACCGCGGGCACGGTGCCGTGGGTCGCCACGTAGCCCAGCATGAGGGTGTAGCCGTCGGGCGCGGCGCGGGCCACGTTCTGCGAGGCGATGACCCCGCCGCCTCCCGACAGGTTCTCGACGATGAACGACTGGCCCATGGACTTGGTGAGTTGCTCGGCCACGGTGCGCGCGGTGAGGTCCACGCCCCCGCCGGGCTGCACCGGGGCGATGATCTTGACGGTCTTGGTGGGGTAGGCCTGCGAATGGGCGGCGAGCGGCAGGCAGGCGCAAAGGCATGCCGCCAGGAGGCGTCTGGTCATGGGAGGAATCCTCAGGATGGGTCAAGCGATTATAATTTGTAATGAGCTCCGAAATGCCCCATTGGAGCGGACGCCGAAGGCGCCGCTCAATGAGGTGCTCCCGGCGCGCACAGAAACCTCGAGGAGAGACCATGGCAGCGAATCCCAAATCCGTTTCCCAGGCGGCGCCGACCGTCAAGTTGCTGATCAACGGCAAGTTCGTCGAATCGAAGACGCGCAATTGGCGTGACGTCATCAATCCCGCGAACCAGGAGGTGCTCGCCCGAGTCCCGATGTGCGACGCCGACGAGGTGGGCGAAGCGGTCGCCGCTGCCGCGGCCGCTTTCAAGACGTGGAAGAACGTGCCGATCGGCCAGCGTGCCCGCATCATGCTCAAGCTGCAGGAGCTGATCCGCCGCGACATGAAGAAAATCGCCGCGGTGCTCACCGCCGAGCAGGGCAAGACGCTGCCGGATGCCGAGGGCGACATTTTCCGCGGCCTCGAGGTGGTCGAGCACGCCTGCTCTATCGGCACGCTCTCCCTGGGTGAGTTCGCCGAGAACGTTGCCGGAGGCGTCGACACCTATTTCATCCGCCAGCCGATCGGCGTGTGCGCGGGCATCACCCCGTTCAACTTTCCCGCGATGATTCCGCTGTGGATGTTCCCGATGGCGATCGTGTGCGGCAACACCTTCGTGCTGAAGCCTTCCGAGCAGGATCCCATGACCCCGATGGTGCTCGCCGAGCTCGCGCTCGAGGCGGGCGTCCCGCCGGGCGTGCTCAATGTCGTGCACGGCGGCAAGGAGTCGGTGGATGCGCTCTGCACGCATCCCGACATCAAGGCCGTGTCGTTCGTGGGCTCCACCCATGTCGGCGAGCACGTCTACAAGCTCTCGAGCACCCACGGCAAGCGTGCGCAATGCATGATGGGTGCGAAGAACCACGCGGTGGTGATGCCCGATGCCAACAAGGATCAATCGCTCAATGCCCTCGTGGGGGCCGGCTTCGGGGCGGCGGGACAACGCTGCATGGCCACCAGCGTCGTCGTGCTGGTGGGTGAGGCCAACCAGTGGATTCCCGACATCGTCGCGAAGGCGAAAACCCTCACGCTCAACGGCGGTACCGAGAAGGGAGCGGATCTAGGGCCGGTCATCTCCAAGAGCGCCCGGACGCGGATCGAAGGGCTGATCGCGCAGGGAGTGAAGGAAGGCGCCAAGCTCGAGCTCGACGGGCGCAACCCGAAGGTCGCCGGCTACGAGAAGGGCAATTTCGTCGGACCCACGATCTTCTCGGGCGTGAAGCCCGAGCACAAGGTCTACACCGAGGAGATTTTTGGCCCG
>JANNKG010000071.1:0-2238 GCA_031396185.1 Burkholderiales bacterium
GTCGGCATCGACATTCCCGGGTTCATCCAGAAGATCGTCGAGAAGAGTTTCCACGGCGCCTACGACGTGATTACCGACACCAACCTCCTGCCGTCCGTCTGCGGGCGCGTCTGCCCCCAGGAAAGCCAGTGCGAAGGCGTCTGCACGGTAGGCGAGACGCTCGAGCCGGTGGCCATCGGGCGCCTCGAGCGCTGGGTCGGCGACCAGGCGATCGCCGCCGGCTGGGCCAACGTTCCTTATATCGAGCCCAACGGCTTTCGCGTCGGCATCGTGGGCTCGGGCCCCGCCGGCATGGCCTGCGCCGCCGACATGGCCAAGGCGGGCTGCGAGGTCATCGTGTACGAGGCGTTCCACACGCCGGGCGGGGTGCTCAAGTACGGCATTCCCGACTTCCGCCTGCCCAATACGGTGATCGACGTCGAGATCGAGAAGCTCGCGAAACTCGGCATCCAGTTCGAGTGCAACACGCTGGTCGGGCGCCTCTTCACCATCGAGCAGATGGTGACCGAGATGGGATTCCACGCGGTGTTCCTGGGCACTGGCGCAGGCTACCCGAGTTTCATGGGCATCCCCGGCGAGTCGCTGAACGGCGTGCTCTCGGCCAACGAGCTGTTGACGCGCTGTAACCTCATGCGCGCGCGCGATTTCCCGGCGTACGACACCCCCCTGCAGCCGGGCAAGCGCGTGGCCGTGATCGGCGCGGGCAACACCGCGATGGACGCGATGCGCGTGAGCCTGCGGCTCGGGGCCGAGAAGGTGCTGTGCCTCTACCGCCGCACGCGCAACGAAGCGCCGGCGCGCGCGGAGGAGATCCATCACGCCGGCGAGGAGGGCGTCGAGTTCCACTGGCTCACGAGCCCGGTCGAGATCCTGGGCGACGGCGAGAAGCGCGTGCGCGCCATCCGCTGCCTCGCGATGGAGCTGGGAGAGCCCGACGCCTCGGGTCGACGCCGTCCGGTGCCGGTGCCGGGAAGCGAATTCGAAGTGGAGGTCGACAGCGTGGTCTACGCCATCGGCACCAACGCCAATCCGATCCTCGGCCAGACTTCGAAGCTCAAGCTCGATCCCCGCGGTTACATCGCGACCGACGAGAGCCTCGCGACCTCGATGCCGGGCGTTTTCGCCGGTGGCGATATCGTCACGGGTGCCGCGACCGTGATCCAGGCCATGGGCGCGGGCCGCAAGGCCGCGCGCGGCATGAAGGCCTGGCTCGGGCTGCGCGATACGGACGTGATCTACGGCGCGCAGGTGCCCGCCGGAGCGCGCGGTCTCTTCGGCATCGATCCCCAGGAGCGAAACCATGCACGCATTCGCGTCGGCTGAAGCCCCGGTCCGGGCCCGGCAGGCCGTCGTCCTCGAAGAACACATCGTCGAGGTGATCAGCGATTCCGGCGAGGGCGCGCAGCGTTGCGGCCAGTCCCTCGCGGGCATTGCCGCGAAGATGGGCAACGGCATCTGGACCACCGAGATCATCCCCGCGGAGATCCAGCCCCCGGCGCGCAGCGTCGCGGGGGCAAGCGGCATCCGCATCCGCATGGGCTCGGGCAAGGTCACCAACGGCGGCGACGAGACCGACCTGGTCGTCGCCTTCAACGAGCAGGTGCTGCTCGGGCGCGTCAAGGCGGCGGAGCTCAAGCCCGGCTGCACCATCCTGCTGGAGAGCATGTGGAGGGAGCACCGCGACCCGAAGGTCGTGGCTTCCTACCTCGAGACCGTGAAGCTCCTGGGCGAAGGCGGCTTCAGGCTCTACGAGGTTCCGCTGGAAGCGGCCTGCGCCAAGCTCGTGGCCGACTCTCGCCGCGGCAAGAACATGTTCGTGCTCGGGATCCTGTGCGAAATCTACAGCCTCGATGCCAGGCTCGCGTTCGAGCAGGTCGCGATCACCTTCGGCAAGAAGGACGCGACCGTGGTTCGCGTGAACCAGGGACTGCTCGAGGCCGGGCGCAAGTGGGCCGAGGCGAACCTCGATTTCAAGTACCGCATCCCGGTGCAGCCCGTGACCGAGCCGCAGATCGTGGTGAACGGCAACACGGCGCTCGGCCTGGGTGTCCTCGCCTCCGGCATGGACATCTGCGCGATGTACCCGATCACGCCCGCGACCTCGACCTCGCACTACCTCTCCGAGTGCTTCGAGCGCGTCGGCGGCATGGTGCACCAGGCCGAGGACGAGATCGCCGCTTGCGCGTTCGCCGTGGGCGCTTCCTACGCGGGCAAGTGCGCGGTCACCATCACCTCGGG
>JANNKG010000105.1:0-5097 GCA_031396185.1 Burkholderiales bacterium
CACGAGGACACCACGCTCTGGTTCTGGCAGGCCCTCACCGGCTTCGCGATGTTCTTCCTCGCTCCGGTGCACCTTTTCGTGATGCTCTCCCGGCCCGACCGCATCGGCCCCTTCGAGTCCGCCGACCGGGTGTGGAGCGACCACTTCTGGCCCCTTTACATCCTGCTGCTGCTCGCCGTGGAGCTGCACGGCGGCATCGGCCTGTACCGCCTCGCGGTGAAATGGGGCTGGGTATCTGGGCCCGATGCCGATGCGACCCGGGTGCGGTTGAAGCGGCTCAAGTGGGCGATCACCGCCTTCTTCCTGGTTCTGGGCTTCGCCACCCTCGCGGCCTACATGAAGATCGGCATCGAGCACCAGGGCCGCTACGGCGAGCCCTACGTGCCCACCCACCTTGTCACCCCCGCCCCCGACAAGGGCGCTCGAGGGCAAGCTCCGGCGGGGGCCCAATCACCCACAAAATGAACATCGTCTACACCGACGTACTGGTCATCGGCGGCGGGCTGGCTGGCCTGCGCCTGGCGATCGCTGCGCGCCGCCGCGGCAATGACGCGATCATCCTGTCGCTGGTCCCCGCCAAGAGGTCGCATTCCAAGGCGGCGCAGGGCGGCATGCAGGCTTCGCTCGGCAATGTTTCCAAGGGGCAGGGCGACAACGAGGATGTGCACTTCGAGGACACGGTGCGCGGCTCGGACTGGGGCGCCGACCAGGAAGTGGTCCGCATGTTCGTCAACACCGCCCCCAAGGCGGTTCGCGAGCTCGCCGCATGGGGTGTGCCGTGGACGCGCATCCGCAAGGGTGACCGCCAGGTGGTCATCAATGGCCAGCACGTGACCATCACCGAGCGGGCCGAGGCCGACGGCCTGCTCTCGCAGCGCGATTTCGGCGGGACCAAGAAATGGCGCACCTGCTACGTCGCCGACGGCACCGGGCACGCGATGCTCACCGCGGTGGCCGACCAGGCGATCGCCGAATCCATACCGGTGCATGAGCGCACCGAAGCCCTCGCGCTGATACACGACGGTGGAAGGTGTTACGGCGCGGTGGTGCGCGACCTCATCACCGGGGTCCTCAGCGCGTACGTCGCCAAGGCGACCGCGATCGCCACCGGGGGCGCGGGGCGCCTCTACCGCAATACCACCAACGCCACGATCTCCGAGGGCATCGGCAACGCGATCGCATTGGAGACCGGGCACGTGGCGCTCGGCAACATGGAGGCGGTACAGTTCCACCCGACCGCGATCTTCCCCGCCGGCATCCTCGTGACCGAGGGCTGCCGCGGCGACGGCGGAGTGCTGCGCGACGTCGACGGCCACCGCTTCATGCCCGACTACGAGCCCGAGAAGAAAGAGCTCGCCTCGCGCGACGTGGTCTCGCGGCGGATGGAAGAGCACATCAAGCGCGGCAAGGGTGCGCGCTCGCGCTTCGGCGAGCACCTCTGGCTGGACATCACCCAGCTGGGAGAGCATCACATCAAGCACAACCTGCGCGAGGTGTGGGAGATCTGCCACTACTTCCTCGGCGTGGATGCGGTGCGCGAGATGATCCCGGTGCGCCCGGCGCAGCACTACACGATGGGCGGCGTGCGCACCCGGCCCACCGGCGAGTGCCCGACGATGAGGGGCCTGTTCGCCGCAGGCGAAGCGGCGTGCTGGGACATGCACGGCTTCAACCGGCTGGGCGGCAACTCGGTGGCCGAGACCGTGGTGGCCGGCATGATCGTGGGCGAGTACATCGCGGACTTCTGCTCGAGCCCGGCGGGCGACGCAACCATCCCCACCGCGCTGGTGCGGGAATTCGTCGAACGCGAGCAGGCGAAGCTCGATGCCATGATCGGGCGCGGGCGCGGCGAGGATGCGAGCGCCATCAAGCTCGAGATGCAGGAAGTCATGACCGGCAAGGTCGGCATCTTCCGCACCGGCTCCGAGCTCGACGAGGCGGTCGACGTCCTGCAGAAGCTCCTGGTGCGCAGCCGCCACATCGCGCTGCGCGCCCATTCTCCGGGCGCCAACCCGGAGCTGGTGACCGCCTACCGGGTGCAGAAGATGCTGAAGCTCGCCCTCACCGTCGCCCACGGCGCGCAGGTGCGCACCGAGAGCCGCGGCGCGCACTTCCGCCAGGATTTCCCGCGGCGCGACGACGCGCAGTGGCTGAAACGCACCCTCGCGACCTGGAAGGATGAGTACGACACCCTGCCGACGCTGGCCTACGAAGCGCTCGACGTGAAGCGCATGGAGCTTCCGCCGGGATGGCGCGGCTACGGTGCGAAGGATTACATCGAGCATCGGGACACGCCCCCACGCCAGGCCGAAGTCGACGCGCTGAAGGCGAAGCTCGCCGGCGCGGACCGATTCGCCGTGCAGCGCGCCCTGATGCCCTACGATCAATTGCTGCCGGAAGTGCTGCGCGGGCGCAATGAACGCCTCGACGAGCGCTTCGAAGCGCGCCCCGACGACCTCCCCGGCGCGCCCCGTGCGGAGCGCTTGCCGGTGGCGGCGGAGTAAGCATGGCCGAGACAATGACCCGCCGCATCCTCAAGTTCCACATCCTGCGCTACAACCCGCAGGCCCCGAGCGACAAGCCGCGCATGCAGACCTTCGAGCTCGAGGAAGCCGACGGAATGACGTTGTTCATCGCGCTGAACGAAATCCGCGAGAAGCAGGACCCGTCGCTGCAATTCGACTTCGTCTGCCGCGCCGGCATCTGCGGCAGCTGCGCGATGATGATCAACGGTCGCCCGGACCTGGCTTGCCGCACCGTCACCCGGAACCTGGGCGACGAGACGACCCTGGCACCCATGCCGGTATTCGAGCTGATCGGGGACCTCTCGGTCAACACCGGCAAGTGGATGCGCGCCATGAGCGAGCGGCTCGAAACCTGGGTCCACGCAAAGCAGGAGGCGGTGGACCTGGGGCGCATCGAGGAACCCATGGACGCGGACCTCGCGGAGAAGGTCTACGAGCTCGACCGCTGCATCGAATGCGGCTGCTGCGTGGCCGGCTGCGGCACCGCGCGCATGCGCGAAGACTTCGTCGGCGCCGTGGGCCTGAACAAGATCGCGCGCTTCCGGCTTGATCCCCGTGATGCGCGCACCGACGAGGAATTCTACGAACTGATCGGCGACGACAACGGTGTCTTCGGCTGCATGTCGCTGCTCGCCTGCCACGACGTTTGCCCCAAGAACCTGCCACTCACCACCCAGATCGCCTTCGTGCGCCGAAAGATGGCGGGCATGGGCTGGAAATGACCTAAGAGGAACAAAGCCATGAAAAATCGCACCCTGACAAGTTTGTTCGCCGCGACGGCATTGATGTGGAGCTCGCTCGCGCTGGCGGCCGACTTCCCCACCAAACCCATCACCATCATCGTGCCGTTCTCCGCGGGCGGCCCGACCGACACCGTGGCGCGCCTGCTGGGCCAGGCGATGGGCGCGGACCTCAAGCAAACCCTGATCGTGGAAAACGTGGCCGGCGCCGGCGGCACGGTGGGCGCGGGCCGCGCCGCCCGGGCGGACCCCGACGGTTACACGCTCTTCCTGCACCACATCGGCCAGTCCACGGCACCCGCGCTCTATCGCAAGCTGCCGTACAACGCGGTCGAGGATTTCGCCCCCATCGGCCTGATTACCGACGTGCCGATGACCTTCGTGGCCCGCGGCAATTTTCCGGCCAAGGATCTCAAGGAACTGATCGACTACGTGAAGAAGAACAAGGACAAGGTGACCTACGCCAACGCCGGCCACGGCGCCGCATCGCACCTGTGCGGCATGCTCTTCATGACGGCGATCGACACCGACCTCACGACGGTGCCGTACAAGGGGACCGGCCCCGCGATGAACGACCTGCTGGGCGGGAAAGTGGACTTCATGTGCGACCAGACCACCAACACCACCAGCCAGATCAAGGCCGGCAAGATCAAGGTGTATGCGGTGACCACGAAGAAACGCGTGGCCTCGCTGCCGGATGTGCCCACGGCTTCCGAAGCCGGCCTCGCCAACTTCGAGGTTGGCGTCTGGCATGGGCTGTACGCGCCGAAAGGCACGCCGAAGCCGGTCGTCGACCGCCTCAACAAGGCCCTCAAGGCCGCGTTGAAGGATCCGACCCTGATCAAGCGCTTCGCCGACCTGGGCACCGAGCCGGTCGCTGAAAATCTCATGACGCCGGAGGCGCTCAAGTCGCACCTGACCGCACAGATCGCCCTGTGGGCGCCGATCATCAAGAAGGCCGGCGCCTTCGCCGACTAGGGAAAAACGACCATGGCTACCTTCCGGAAACCCTACGTATGCTCGCTCGTGGCTGGAATCATCGCGGTCTTCTCCGGCGCGCTCCTGCTGACGCTCTCCACGAGCCTGCCCACGGGAGAGGCGCTGGCGCAGGCCCAGGCCAAGAAGCCGACGAAGGTCCAGGCCGCCAAGAAGGACGAGCCCTGGCCGGTCAACGACGAGGTCGATGATCCGGCGGTTTGGGGAAAGGCGTTTCCGCACCACTACGAGCTCTACAAGAAGTCCGTCGACATGCAGCGCACCAAGCACGGCGGCAGCGAGGCGGTGCCGCGCACGCCCACCCAGGCCGATCCGCGCTCGATCGTGGCGAGGACCAAGGTCGACGAGGACATCGGCCTGAAGACGATGTGGCAGGGATACGCATTTGCCGCGGACTTTCGCGAGGAGCGCGGCCACGCCTACATGCTCGAGGACCAGAAATACACCCAGCGCCAGGCGGTGGTTGCGCAGCCGGGTGCCTGCCTGAACTGCCATGCCTCGACCTACCTTGCCAACAAGAAGGCCGGCGATGGCGACCTCACCAAGGGCTTCGACAAGATGAACGTGATGCCCTACGGCGAGGCGGCCAAGCTGGTGCAGCACCCGGTCGCCTGCATCGACTGCCACGACGGCAAGACCATGGCGCTGCGCGTTACCCGTCCCGCGTTCATCGAGGGGATGCGCGTCTACAAGGCCTCGCAAGGTATCCAGAACTACGATGTGAACAAGCAGGCGACGGGCAAGGAGATGCGTGCCTACGTGTGCGGCCAGTGTCACGTCGAGTACTACTTCAAGGGCCCCGAGAAGAAGCTGGTCTTTCCCTGGGCGAAGGGCGT
>JANNKG010000115.1:0-10641 GCA_031396185.1 Burkholderiales bacterium
CTGGCGCCCCGAATCGGGCTTCATCGCCTACGACTGGAAGGGGTACAGCGAGGCGATGATCGTCTACATCCTCGCCCTGGGTGCGCCTACCCATCCGGTAGCGCCCGAGGCGTGGGCGGCTTGGACGAGCACCTACGGGCCATCCTGGGGGCCGCTCTACGGACCCGCCCACCTCACCTTCACGCCGGTCTTCGGCCACCAGTATTCGCACGTCTGGATCGATTTCCGCGGCATTCGCGATGAATTCATGCGGCGCCGCGGTATCGATTATTTCGAGAACTCGCGGCGCGCGACCTACTCCCAGCGAGCGTATGCGATCGCCAATCCGATGCGATGGAAAGGTTATGGCGGGAATGTCTGGGGATTGACAGCCTGCGACGGTCCCGCCGACGTCGAGCTTGCGTATCTCGGCGAGGTGAGGCGCTTCCGGACCTACCATGCGCGTGGCGTCGGCATCGAGTACACCTCCGACGACGGCACGATCGCCCCGACCGCTGCCGCGAGCAGCCTTCCCTTCGCTCCCGAAATCGTCATTCCGGCCATCGAAGAAATGCATCGCCGCTACGGCGAGCACATTTACGGGAAGTACGGGTTCCTCGACGCGTTCAATCCGAGCTTCGATTACGATGTGCCGCTGCAGCACGGGCGCCGCATTCCGGGCTTCGGCTGGGTCGATAATGACTACCTCGGCATCGACCAGGGACCGATCATCGCCATGATCGAGAACCACCGAAGCGACCTCGTGTGGCGAACGATGCGCGGCAATCCGCACATCCGGCGCGGGCTCGAGCGCGCCGGATTCACCGGTGGATGGCTCGACTCGCCGCTGCGCAACCCATGAAGCGCCTGGGCGTTTGCGCCCGTGCGCTCGCGCTGCTGGGTGCGCTCATCGCGGGGTGTGCTGAACGCGACGCGAGCCGCACCGAGCTTAACTTCTGGGTCATGGGACGCGAGGCCGAGGTGATCGCCCAGTTGCTGCCCGAGTTCGAGCGGCGCAACCCCGACGTGCGCGTGAAGGTACAGCAGCTTCCCTGGACCGCCGCGCACGAGAAGCTCCTCACCGCATTCGCCGGCGATGCCCTTCCCGATCTTTGCCAGCTGGGCAACACCTGGGTGCCGGAGTTCGCGGCGCTCGGCGCTCTCGAACCCCTCGATGCCCGCGTGGCAGCGTCGTCGATCGTCGTTCAGGACGATTATTTCGCGGGCATCTGGGACACGAACCGCATCGACGGGATGCTGCGGGGAGTCCCCTGGTACGTCGACACGCGGCTCATCTTCTATCGGCGCGACCTGCTCGCGCAGGCCGGATTCGACCATCCCCCCGGTTCCTGGGAAGAATGGGGGCGCATGATGGCGGCGATCAAGCAGCGCAGTCCGGACCGCTACGCGATTCTCTTTCCGCTCAACGAATTCGAGCCCTTGCTGGCGTTGAGCCTGCAGGGTCCCGCGCCCCTGCTCGCCGAGGGCGGCCGGCGCGGCGATTTCCGCGGCCCTGGCTTTCGCCAGGCGCTGGACTTCTATGTCGGGGCGTTCCGCAACGAGTGGGCGCCCAGCATGAGCAACACGCAAATCTCGAATGTCTGGACCGAGTTCGGCCGCGGCCTTTTTGCTTTCTACGTCTCCGGTCCGTGGAATATCGCCGAGTTCCGCAAGCGCCTGCCGCCGGAGCGCCAGCACGACTGGATGACGGCCCCCCTGCCCGGGCCGAACGGGGTCGGAGCCTCGATCGCGGGCGGATCGAGCCTCGTCGTCTTCAAGGCATCGCGCCGCAAGGAAGCCGCCTGGCGCCTGATCGAGTACCTTTCGCAGCCGCAGGTGCAACAGCAGTTCCACGCGCTGACCGGCAACCTGCCGCCCCGCCGCGCCACCTGGGCCGATGCGCGGCTCGCGAACGATCCCTACGCCCGCGCTTTCCGCGAGCAGCTCGAGCGGGTCCGGCCGGCGCCCGCGGTTCCCGAATGGGAGCGCATCGTGAACGAGATGCAGGTCGTGGCCGAAGAAGTGGTGCGCGGGCGCCTGCCGATCGAGCGCGCGCCCGGCGAGCTCGACCAGCGCGTGGACGCGATGCTCGAAAAGCGCCGCTGGATGCTCGCGCGACGGCCCGCGCAATGATCCCGCGACTGGCGGCGTGGGGATTCGTGGCCCCCGCCCTTGCGATCATCGGCGGATTCTTCCTGCTGCCGGTCGCCGCGGCGCTCGCCCTGAGCTTCACCGATTTCGACCTGTATGCGCTCGCCAGCCTCGACAACCTGCGCTTCGTCGGTCTCGACAACTATCTCATGCTTCTCCAGACACCTCTCTTCTGGCAAGCGCTCGGAAATACCCTGTATTTCGTCGCAGTCGGCGTGCCCCTGTCGATCGGGCTTTCGCTCTGCGCGGCCCTGCTGCTCAATTCACCACTCGCCCGCGCCCAGGGCTTCTTCCGCACCGCGCTCTTCGCCCCGGTGGTGACCACGCTCGTCGCAGTGGCCGTGGTTTGGCGCTACCTCTTCCACACCCGCTATGGCCTGGTCAACGAGGCTCTCGCGGCGCTCGAGATCGACCCGATCGACTGGCTCGGCGACCCGCACTGGTCGATGCCCACCATCATCCTGCTGGCGGTCTGGAAGAACTTCGGCTACAACATGGTGATCCTGCTCGCCGGCCTGCAGGCGATCCCGCGCGAGCTCTACGAGTCGGCGCGCATCGACGGTGCCACGCGATTGCAGCTGTTCCGGCACGTGACGCTGCCAGGCCTCGGGCCGCTCCTCAGCCTGGTCTCGGTCCTCACCATGGCGGGCTACTTCCAGCTTTTCGCGGAACCCTACGTGATGACCGAAGGAGGTCCGCTGAAGAGCACGTTGAGCGTGCTCTATTTCATGTACGAGCAAGGCTTCAAGTGGTGGAACCTCGGCGTCGCATCCGCCGTCGCGTTCCTGCTGTTCGGGTTGGTGTTCGCGGCATCGGCGGGACTGTTGCGATTCGCGCGTTCCAGGGGAATGGCGTGAATTCGCGTTTCGCGATCTTCGCGGTCAACGGCCTCCTCGCGGGCCTGGCGGCGATGAGCCTCCTTCCCCTGCTTTGGATGCTCTCGGTGTCGTTCATGCCCGCGGGCGCCGCAAGCACGTTGCCGCCTCCGTTGCTGCCCCCGGACGTCACGCTCGACAACTACCGGGCGCTCTTCGAGCGCGCGGGCATGGGTCGCTACCTGTTCAACAGCCTCCTGGTGGCGACCGCGGTCACGCTCGGCTCGGTGACCTTGAACGTGATGGCGGGCTACGCCTTTGCGAAGCTCGATTTCACCGGGCGCGAACGGATTTTCCGGGCTCTCATCGGCGCGCTGGTGATCCCCGGGCAGGTCGCGATGATGCCGCTCTTCCTCGAGCTCAAGGCCCTCGGCCTCGTGAACTCCTATGGCGGGGTGATCCTTCCGGCGCTCGCGAGCATCTTCGGGATCTATCTCGTGCGCCAGTACGCACGCTCGATTCCCGACGAGCTCATCGAGGCGGCCCGCGTCGACGGCGCGAGCGAGCTCGCCATCTTCACTCGCATCATCGTGCCACTGCTGCGCCCCATCGTCGTCACGCTCGCGGTATTCAGCTTTCTCGCGAGCTGGAACGATTTCATGTGGCCTCTGATCGTACTCACCGACCAGGGCAACTACACGCTTCCCGTGGCGCTTGCCTCGCTTTCGCGCGAGCATGTGCAGGACAACGAGCTGATGATGGCCGGCTCCGTGGTCACGATGCTGCCGGTGCTGGCGCTGTTTCTCATCCTGCAGCGGCACTACATCGAGGGGCTGATGGCCGGCGGCGTCAAGGGGTGAAATGCGGATGAGGACTGCCGTCTTGTTGCTCACGGCCCTCCTCCCCGGCATGCCTGTCGCGGCATCGCCGGGCGAAACGCTGCTCGACGGCTTCGACGACCTCGCCGGCTGGAACGTCGTGGCTTCGGATGACGTGAAGGCGGCGATCCGCCCGGAGCCGGGGACCAGCGGCCAGGCGTTGTGCCTGGACTTCGACTTCGGGAAAGTATCGGGCTACGCCGTCGCGCGGCGGTCGATACGCTTGGAATACCCGGGCAATTTCGAATTCACTTTCGACATCCGCGGCGACGCTGCGAACAACACTCTGCAATTCAAGCTGGTCGATGCGAGCGGCGAGAACGTCTGGTGGGTCCAGCGGCCGGAATTCCGGTTTCCGCGCGAATGGCAGCCAATGCGCTTCAAAAAACGGCACATCGAATTCGCCTGGGGGCCGTCACTCGATCGTACGCTCGTGCGCAGCGAGGCCCTCGAGTTCGTGGTCGCTTCGGGCCGGGGCGGGGGCAAGGGCAGCGTCTGCATCGATCGCCTCGCCTTGCGCGAGCTTCCGGCGCCGCCTGCGGGCGACGTCCTGCCCGTCGCTTCGGCGAGCTCGACCCAGGCCGGATCGCGGCCGTCATTCGCCGTGGACGGTTCACCCTCGACCGCGTGGCAAAGCGATCCGGCAACCGGCACCGAGCAGGCCTTCTCGCTCGACTTCGGAGAGCCGCGGGAATTCGGGGGCCTCGTGCTGCGATGGCTGCCGGGCCTTCATGCCTCCCGATACACGGTGGAGATTTCACGCGATGGGCTGCAATGGCAGCTCGCCCGACGCGTCATCTCCGGCCGCGGCGGCCCGGATCCGATCCTGCTCACCGAATCGGAGGCGCGCCATTTGCGCTTGCGCATGCTCGACGGTCCAGCGGGGGCGTACGCCCTCGCGGAGATCGAGATCCGCGATCTCGCCTTCGGGGCAACACCCAACGCGTTCTTCGAGGCGCTGGCCAAGGAGGCGCCTCGTGGCCACTATCCACGCGGCTTCTCGGGCGAGCAGCTCTATTGGACCGTCGCGGGCATCGACGGCGGATCCACGCAAGGACTGCTCTCCGAGGATGGGGCGCTCGAGGTGCGCGTGGGCGCGGGGGCGATAGAGCCGATGCTGCTCACCGAGGAGGGGCTCGTCACCTGGGCCGGCGTCACGGCAGAACACACGCTCGCCGAGGACCATTTGCCGATCCCCACGGTCGCTTGGCGGCGCGATGACCTCACCTTGAAGGTGACGGCGTGGGGCATGGGCGACCGAGCCCGTTCCCAGCTCCTGGCCCGGTATACCGTGGAGAACCGTTCGACGCGCGCCCGCACCGTGACGTTGGTGCTGGCGCTTCGCCCTTTCCAGGTGAATCCCCCGAGCCAGTTCCTCAATACTCCGGGCGGGGTCGCCCCGATGCGCGCATTGGCTTGGGACGGCACCGCCCTGGTGATCGACGGCGTGCGACGCGTCTATCCCCTGCAGCGCCCCGACGGGGCGTTTGTGATTCCGTTCGAAGCCGGCAACCTGCCGGGTCTTCTCACCGCGGCGAATCGCCCTCGCGCCCATGCCGTCGAGGATGCGACCGGCTTCCCATCGGCCGCCTTGCTTTATCGACTTGAAGTGCCGGCAGGTGGCGCGCGCAGCGTCGGCCTGGTTGCGCCGCTCGCCGGATCAGCCTCGTTGCCCGCCGCCGATCCCGATCGCTGGATGCGCAAGCAGGAGCGCGCTGCGGCCGCGTTCTGGAAGGCGAGGCTCAACCGCGTCGGGCTTCGACTGCCGGCCGCGGGCAAGCCGCTCGCCGACACGCTGCGCACCGCCCTTGCCCACGTCCTCATCAACCGCGCAGGTCCGGCATTGCAGCCGGGCGCGCGCGCCTATGCCCGCTCATGGATCCGTGACGGCGCGCTCACCTCGGAAGCGTTGTTGCGCCTGGGACACGAAAATGTGGTGCGCGAATTCGCCGACTGGTTCGCGCCGCACCAGTTCGCCAGCGGCAAGGTGCCGTGTTGCGTCGACTGGCGCGGCGCCGACCCGGTGCCGGAGAACGACAGCCACGGCGAGTGGATCTACCTGGTCGGGGAGTACCACCGATTCGCACGTGACCCCGCGTGGCTGCGAAGGATGTGGCCGAGCGTCTCCCGCGCGGTGGGCTACATGGACACGCTGCGGCTGCAGGAGCGGGGAACGAAGAACGCCGGCGAGGAGCGGTCCGCGTACTTCGGGCTGATGCCACCCTCGATCAGCCATGAAGGCTATTCCGACCGACCGGCCTATTCCTACTGGGACGACTTCTGGGCGCTGACGGGATACCGCAGTGCCATCGGGATCGCGCAGTCCCTCGGGCGAGGCGGTGAAGCGCGGGCGATCGCGATGGGTCGCGACGAGTTTCGAAGCGACCTGCACAACTCGATCCGCGCCAGCGTCTCGAGGCATCGCATCGACTTCATTCCCGGCAGCGCCGACCGCGGCGATTTCGACGCAACGTCGACCACGATCGCCCTGGCGCCGGGCGCCGAGGGGCGATCATTGCCGCAGGAACTGGTCCATGCCACGTTCGAGCGGTACTGGCAGGAGTTTGTCGCGCGTCGCGAAGCACGCCGGGACTGGGACGCCTACACCCCCTACGAACTACGTACCATCGGCAGCTTCGTGCGCCTCGGCTGGCGAGAACGCGCCGGCGAGCTGCTCGACTTTTTCCTGCGGGACCGCCGGCCCGCGGGCTGGAACCAGTGGGCCGAGGTCGTCGGTCGAGAGGCGCGCAAGCCGCGGTTCATCGGCGACATGCCCCACGGCTGGGTGGCTTCCGACTTCATTCGCTCGGCGCTCGACATGTTCGCCTACGAACGCGAGGACGATCGAGCGCTGGTGCTCGCGGCCGGCGTGCCCGTCGCGTGGCTGGATGGCGTGGGGGTCACGATCGAACGCCTGCGCACGCCTTGGGGAACGCTCGGCTACACATTGCGGCGGGATGCAGCGCGTCTCAGCCTCGTGGTGCACGCAGGCAGCGCCCTGCCGCCGGGCGGACTCGTGTTCCCATGGCCGCTACCGCAGCCGCCGCGCTGCGCCCGGCTTCAAGGCAGGCAGGCGCGGTTCGAGAACGGCGAGATCCGCATCCCGAGCGCTCCCGCACGCCTGGTCGTGGAACTCGGGGAAGGATCCGAAACGTGCCACGATACGCGCCCCCCTCGATCAGGAAATGCCAGGGTCCTCCAGCCTTTGCAGGTCGCGGACCATCGCTCGGGTGGCGAGCTCCTGGCCGTTGAGGACATGGTTGACGAGCAATCGCATGAGGCTCTTCGCCTGCGCGATAGTGGCGGCGTCCTCGAGCCGCCCGCGATCCAGGTCGAGTAGCGTGAGCCCGCGCAGTCTCACCGCATTCGCCGGCGTTCCCCCCTCGGTCGGAGCGGGAATCGGCCCGCGCTCGACCACGTAGTGATACTCGCGCTCCGCCACGATCGGCGCGTGGGTGCCCGCCTCGCGCGCGAGCTCGAGCGCGTAGCCCAGCTCCTGCAGCAGGCGCAGCTCGAAGCGCCGGAGCGTGGGCTCGATGCCGGAAACCGGGGACGGACCCTCATTTGCCTCGCGCGGAAGTAATGAGGGTCCGTCCCTGGTTTGTCGGGAGAGTGCACGCAGCTCGGTGATCGCGGTGTCGTACGCTGCGAACAGGCCCTCGTGCGGATCGTCGCGCGTGGTCAGCTTGAGCAACAGCTCGTTGAGGTAGAACGCGGAGAGCAGGTTCTGGCCCCGGAGCGGCAGGGCGGGCCCCGCGCCCTCGGCGGTCTTGAGGGTACGCAACTCGCCGCGGCCGAACCAGTCCAGCGACAACGGCTGGAAGGGCACCAGCACTGCGCGGGTGGCGGATTTCGGCCGCCGCGCGCCCTTGGCCACGATGCCCAATCGCCCGTGCTTCTCGGTCCACACCTGCAGGATCAGGCTGGTTTCGCGATATGGGTAGCTGTGAAGGACGTAGCCTCTGTCCATGATCAGATTGGGCCCCGGTCCACGCCCGCGCTGCGGCGCCCGGGGCGACGGCTCAACGGTAGCCCAGCTGCCGCAACGCCGTTTCGCTGTCGGCCCAGCCGCTTTTCACGCGCACGTGGGTTTCGAGGAACACCTTGGATCCAAACAGGGCCTCCATCGCATGGCGCGCCTCGGTGCCGATGCGCTTGAGCGTGGCGCCCTTCTCGCCGATCACGATCGCCTTGTGCCCCGGCCGGTCGACATAAATCGTCGCCGCGATGCGGCGCAGGTTTCCTTCGACCTCGAAGCTCTCGATGTCCACCGCGATCGAGTACGGCAGCTCGTCGCCCAGCAGCCGGAAGATCCGCTCGCGCACCAGCTCGGCGGCGAGGAAGCGCTCGGGGCGATCGGTGATCTCGTCCTCTGAATAGATCGCCGCCTGCTCCGGCAAGCGCCTGCGGATCTCGTCCAGGAGCGGGCGCAGCTGCGTGCCCTTCTGCGCGCTCACCGGAACCAGGGCGGCAAAGTTGCGGCGCGCGGAGGCCTCCACGAGCGTGGTGGCGATCTTTGTCTTGTCGGCGACGCGATCGACCTTGTTCAGCACCAGGATCACGGGCGCCTTCGGCGGCAATAGCTCGAGCACCGGCGTGTCGCGCCCGTCCCAGCCCGAGGCCTCGATCACGAAAACGATCACGTCCACCTCGTGCGCGACCTGGCCGACGGTGCGGTTCATTTGCACGTTCAATGCGTTCTTGTGCTGGGTCTGGTAGCCGGGTGTGTCGACGAAGATGAACTGCGAGCGCTTGTCGGTGTAGATGCCCTGGATGCGGTGGCGCGTGGTCTGCGCTTTGCGCGAAGTGATCGCGACATGCGCGCCTACGATCTTGTTGAGCAGGGTCGACTTGCCCACGTTGGGCCGGCCGACGATCGCGACCGTTCCTGTCCGGAACGGCTCCTGGTCGGCTTTCGCGCTGCGCGCCTCGCGTCCGTATTTCATGTCTTCTTTCGGCCCGCGGGCTTCTCCAGTTGTAAAAGCACACCCTCGGCCGCGGACTGCTCTGCCGCGCGCCGGCTCGCGCCCTTGCCGGTAGCGACCAACCCCAGGTCGTCGACGCGGCATTCGACGGTGAACGTCTGGTCGTGCGCCTCGCCCTCGGTCAGTTGCACCGAGTAACGCGGCAGCTGCAGCTTGCGGCCCTGCGTGTGTTCCTGCAGCGCGGTCTTCGGGTCCTTGTCGACCGGAAGGCCGTCGCGGCTTTCGAGGCGCTCGCCCAGGAGCCTTTCGACCGCCTTGCGCACCGCCTCGAAGCCCGCGTCGAGGTAGACCGCGCCCAGCAGTCCCTCGAGCGCATCGGCGAGGATCGATGGCCGGCGGAAGCCGCCGCTCTTCAGCTCCCCCTCGCCCAGGCGCAGGCGATCGCCCAACCCGAGCTTCGCCGCGACCTCGAAGAGCGATGCCTGGTTCACGAGGGCGGCACGCAGGCGGGAGAGATCGCCTTCGGGCAGCTGCGGGAAGCGCTCGTAGAGCAGGGTGGCGACCGCGCAGTTGAGCAGGCTGTCCCCGAGGAATTCGAGACGCTCGTTGTGCGGCGCGCCGAAGCTGCGGTGGGTGAGCCCCTGGCGAGCGAACTCGGGGTTGGCAAACGTGTGCCCGAGGCCACGCTCCAGTGCGGCGAGGCCCTCGGGGGACTCCCCGCCGCGCGCCGCCTTGCGGGTCACTTGGCGGTGGTCACCGTGAAGTCGAGGCAGGTGCTGATGTTGGTGACCATCGGGACACGCACCGACCAGTTGGCCGTCACGACCGCCTCGCCACCCTCTTTGGTCACCTCGAGGTCTTCGCCGGTCACGCTCTTCACGTCCTCGATGGCGTTGCGCCTCTCGAACGATTTGCGGATATCGCGCACCGAGCCCTTGAGGTCCCCGGCCTGTTCCATCGCGGCGAACATCTTCTTCACCGCGAAGTACTCGACGTACGACGGCAGCAGCTTGGCGGCCATCACTCCGAGGAATCCGAGCAAGCCCAGCCCGACGATGAGACTCATCAACGAGATGCCCGACTGCTTCCGCATGGAACCTCCCTTGTGCCTTTTTGTTTTACTCAATTCCGTTGCCGATCCGCTTGAAGTCGCCGAAGTTCATCCACACCAGGAATGCGCGCCCCTTGACATGGTCATCGGGCACGAACCCCCAGTAGCGGCTGTCGCTGCTCTGGTCGCGGTTGTCGCCCATCATGAAGTAGTGCCCCGCGGGAACCGTGCAGCCAAAACCGTCGTCATTGTATTCGCAATTACCGCGGTGGGCGAACTGCCGCACCTGCGCGAGATCCACCGGCGGCTGCGCCGGAACGATCATCATCTGGTGGTTCTTCTCGCCGAGCTTCTCGAGGAAAGTGGGCAGGCGCAGGAAATTGAGCTCGGCGTCGGTATAGAACCCGGTGCCCTGCACCGCGACCGCCTCGCCATTGATGGTGAGGCGCTTGCCGCGGTAGGCGATCTTGTCGCCCGGCAGCCCCACCACGCGCTTGATGTAGTCGACGCTCGCATCGGCCGGGTAGCGGAACACCACGACGTCGCCGCGCCGGACCGGGCCGACCTCGATCACCTTGCGGTTCAGTACCGGCAACCGGATTCCGTAGGTGTACTTGTTGACCAGAATGAAGTCTCCCACCAGCAGCGTGGGCTTCATCGACCCCGACGGGATCTTGAAGGGCTCGACCCAGAAGGAGCGGATCAGGAATACCACCACGATCACCGGGAAGAATGCCCGCGCCATGTCGACGACCACCGGCTCGGGAGTGTCGGAAGTGCGCCGCCTGCGTGCCCACCGGGCATCGACGAGCCAGATGAGGCCGGTGATGACGGCGGCCAGC
>JANNKG010000125.1:0-7092 GCA_031396185.1 Burkholderiales bacterium
CTCACCGACCGCCACTTCGGCACCAGCTTCTTCAACGCGGCCGGCGGCGGCGATCCGACGATGTTCCTGCACATCTTCTGGTTCTTCGGGCACCCGGAGGTGTACATCATGATCCTGCCGGCCTTCGGGATCGTCTCGCAGATCATCCCGGCCTTCGCGAGGAAGCCCCTCTTCGGCTACGCCTCGATGGTGTACGCGACGTCCTCCATCGCGATCCTGTCGTTCATCGTGTGGGGCCACCACATGTTCACGGTGGGCATGCCGGCGGCGGGCAACCTCTTCTTCATGTACGCGACGATCCTCATCGCGGTGCCCACGGGGGTGAAGATCTTCAACTGGATCTCGACCATGTGGCGCGGCTCGATGACCTTCGAGACGCCGATGCTCTGGGCGGTCGGCTTCGTGTGCCTGTTCACCATCGGCGGATTCTCCGGGCTGGTGCTGGCGATCGTGCCGGTGGACATCACGCTGCACAACACCTACTACGTAGTGGCCCACTTCCATTACGTGCTGGTTTCCGGTGCGCTCTCCGCGATCATGGGAGGGATCTACTTCTGGCTGCCGAAGTGGACCGGCCACATGTACAACGAGGGCCTCGGCAAGCTGCACTTCTGGCTGTCGATGATCGGCTTCAACGTGGCCTTCTTCCCGCAGCACTTCCTGGGCCTGGCGGGCATGCCGCGGCGCATCCCGGACTACGCGCTGCAGTTCACCGAGTGGAATGCGATCTCCACCGTGGGCGCCTTCATCTTCGGCTTTTCGCAATTGCTCTTCCTCTATATCGTGGTGGCCACCATTCGCCAGGGAAGCCGGGCGGAGCAAAAACAGTGGGAGGGCGCGGACTCGCTTGAATGGACGCACTTGCCCTCCCCGGCGCCGTACCACACGTTCGAAACCGCGCCGGTGATCAAATAGGCGCGGGCGCGAGGAACGCGATGGATCAGCGGCAACGCAAGGGTGCGATCGTGTCCGGCCTGGTGCTCGGCGCGATGGCGCTCGGCATCTACCTGGTCGTGCTGCTGAAGTTCGCGCGCTGATGGACACCCACGCGAACCTCGAACTTCGCAACCGCCAGATGATGGGCAAGCTGGTCGTCATCGCAGTGGGCATGCTGGGGTTCGGTTTCGCGATGGTGCCGATGTACCGCCAGATCTGCGAGGCGATCGGCATCACGCAGACGCGCTCGGTCGGCCCGTCCAACACCCAGGTGGACGCAAGCCGCGAGGTGACCGTCGAGCTGCTGGCCTCGAGCGCGGGGCTGCCGTGGACGTTCGAAGCGATCGATCGCAGCGTGAAGGTGCACCCGGGGCAGCTCACCACGGTGCGCTACCGCGTGGTGAATACCCTTGGACGGGAGGTTACCGCCCACGCCAACATGAATACCGCGCCCGCCGTGGCCATGCGCTGGATCGACAAGCAGGCGTGCTTCTGCTTCTCCGACCAGACCCTTGGCGCGGGCGAGTCGCGCGAGATGCAGGTGGTGTTCCGCGTGAATGCCGACGCGCCCCGGGACCTCACCACCATTTCGCTGTCGTATACGTTCTTCGAGTCGCCCAAGGCAAGATCGTGAAAAATGCGTTCTTCGTGACAAGGTAAGCGCAGCCAACAAAGGGAACAACCGTGGCCAACACACACACTTCCGGGTACTACTTCGCTCCCCCCTCGCACTGGCCGGTCGTCGGATCGCTGGCGCTGTTCTTCATGGCGACCGGAGGCGTGCTGCTGATGAACGGCTACGGCGCGGGCTGGATGCCGTTTGCGACCGGCTTCTTTATCCTGGTCTACATGCTCTTCGGCTGGTTCGGCACCGTGATCCGCGAAAGCGAGGGCGGGTTGTTCAATTCCCAGGTGGACATGTCGTTCCGCTGGGCCATGGGCTGGTTCATCTTCTCCGAGGTGATGTTCTTCGCGGCGTTCTTCGGCGCCCTCTTCTACGCGCGCGTCTATTCGCTTCCCTGGCTGGGCGACCTCGACAACAAACTGCTGTGGCCCGATTTTGCAGCGCAATGGCCCTCGGCCGGCCCGTACCGCCCGCCCGAATTCACGCCGATGGGCGCCTGGGGCATTCCGGCGATCAACACGCTGCTGCTGCTCTCCTCCGGCGTGACCGTGACCTGGGCCCACTGGGCGCTCAAGAAGGGCGACCGCCAGAACCTCATCTTCGGCCTCTTCCTCACCATCCTGCTCGGCGTGATCTTCATCGGGCTGCAGGCCTACGAATACGCGCACGCCTATTCGGACTTGAACCTCAAGTTGAGCTCGGGGGTGTTCGGGTCGACGTTCTACATGCTCACCGGCTTCCACGGTTTCCACGTGACCCTGGGCGTCACGATGCTGATCGTGATCCTGTTCCGCTCGGTCGCCGGGCACTTCAAGCCCGACCACCACTTCGCCTTCGAGGCGGTGTCGTGGTACTGGCACTTCGTGGACGTGGTATGGCTGCTGCTCTTCATCTTCGTCTACTGGGTGTAGGCAACGGCCCTACAACCCGCGTTCGGTGATCCAGCCGAGGTAGTAGGACGCGATCAGGATCACGAACACCAGCACCGAGACCGCGATGCGGATCGTGAGGGCGATCACCGCCCGGTTGGTGGTGCCCTTGTCCTTGTAGACGAAGTAGAGGCCCGAGAAGAGGCTCGCGAGGACCACCAACAGCAACAGGAAGATGACGATGCGCATCGGGCCATTCTCCTTCGAGCCGCGCCTGGTGACAACCGTCGCGGCCGCGACGTTTATCGCGCTCACGCTCTGGCTGGCGGCCTGGCAGGTGAACCGCGCCGGCGAAAAGTCCCAACGCCAGGCGTTGCTCGAGGTGCGCATGGCCGATCCCCCGGTGCACCTGACGGGCCCGGTCTCCTCGCCCGATTCGCTGATGTACCGGCGCGTTAAGGCAAGCGGCGAGTGGATCGCCGAGCGCCAGGTGTTCATCGACAACCAGATCCGCGACGGGCGCGCGGGCTTTCACGTGGTCACGCCGCTGCGTATCGGCGGTTCGCGCGACGCGGTGCTGGTGAACCGCGGCTGGATCGCGCGCAGCCGGGCCTATCCACGGCCTCCCGATGTCGGCGTGCCGCAAGGGCGAGTCGAGGTGAGCGGAATCGCCACCCGCCCACCGGCGCGCTACCTCGAGCTCTCGGCGGATACGATCGCCGGCAACGTATGGCAGAACCTCTCGATCGAGCGATACCGCAGCCACACGGGGATTGCGATCCTGCCGGTCGTGGTGCTGCAGGATTCCACGGCACCGGGGCTTTCGCGGGTCGGCGAGAAACCGGATGCCGGCATCGCCAAGCATCAGGAATACGCGCTCACCTGGCTGGCACTCGCCGTCACGGCGATGGTGCTGTGGATCGCGCTCAACCTGCGGAGGGTGGCGTGATCGGCCCACGCGCCAAGTTGGCGGGGCTGGTGGCGATCTTCGCGATCCCGATCGCCGCATCGCTGCTCGCCTATCGATTCATGCGCCCGGACGCCACCGCCAATTACGGCGAGCTGCTGTTGCCTCCCGGTGCCATCACCACCCAGCCCTTTGGCCGCTCCGACGGCGGGCGCTTTGCCTTTGCCGACCTGGGTGGCAAGTGGGTCCTGGTCGCGTCGGACTCGGGCGATTGCGCCGAGGCGTGCGCGGAGAAGCTCGCCACCTTGCGCCAGGTTCGCCTGGCGCTCGGGCGCAACGCCTCCCGGGTGGCGCGGGTGTTCGTGGTCGACGACCTGCGACGGCCGGCGGCCGGCGCCCTGAAGGGATTCGAAGGGACCGAGGTCGCGCTTACCCCCGCCGGAATGAGCTTGCCGCCGGGGGCGGTGAACGACCGCGCGCACATCTACCTGGTCGACCCGCGCGGCAATGTGATGATGCGCTGGCCGGCCAAGGGCGATCGCAAGCGCATCCTGGGAGATATGCAGCGGCTTCTGAAGGCGTCGCAGATAGGGTAACGAGTGATGGGTGCAGTGAGTAAAATACGGGTTCGACCGGAAGTCCCAGCCGCCGGTCAACCAGCGACCGGGGTTCCCTTGCAAGCCACTCTCCAATCATCGCAGCCCGTGTGGGTGCAGTTCTGGCACCTCACCAAGCCGCGCGTGGTCTCGCTCATCGTCTTCACGGCGGTGATCGGCATGCTGCTGGCGGCCCCCGCCGTGCCTGCGCTCGAGCTTCTTGGCGCGGCCACCATCGGCATCGCCTTGGTGGCGGGCGCCGCCGCGGCCTTCAATTGCCTGGTGGAACAGAAGATCGACGCGGCGATGGCACGCACACGCGGACGGCCGACGGTGACCGGGACGATCTCCCAGTTGCAGATCCTGCTGGCCTCGGGGGCAGTGGGCGGACTGGGACTCGCAATCCTCTGGCATGCCGTGAATCCCCTCACCATGTGGCTCACATTGGCCACCTTCATGGGCTACGCGGTGGTCTATACCGTGATCCTCAAGCCCGCGACTCCGCAGAACATCGTGATCGGCGGTGCGTCCGGCGCGATGCCCCCGGTGCTCGGCTGGGCGGCGATGACCGGAGACGTGACCTTCCAGCCGCTGCTTCTCTTCCTCATCATCTTCGCGTGGACTCCGCCGCACTTCTGGGCGCTCGCGCTCTATCGGCGCAAGGAGTATGAAAAGGCGGGCGTGCCGATGCTTCCCGTGACCCACGGCGAAGCCTTCACGCGGCTGCACCTGCTGCTCTACACGCTGCTGATGGTCGCAGCCACGCTGCTGCCATTCGCTACCGGCATGGCCGGCTACTTCTACCTGGGCGCGGTCCTGGTACTCGACGCAATGTTCCTCGGATATGCGGTTGCGATCTGGCGCAGCTACAGCGACGCGCTCGCGCGGCGCACCTTCGCATACTCGATCTTCTTCCTCGCGATGCTGTTCGCCGCCCTCATGGTCGATCACTACCTGCCGATCGCCGCGGCGTGAGGTCGCGGCTCGCCCTGGCGGTGTCCCTGATCGCCGCAGCCCTCGCGACGGGAGGCTGCGAACGGCTGTTTGCGCCCGCGAAGAGCCCCTTCAAGGGCATCGATGTCACCGGCGGGGACATGGGCGGCGAGTTTCGCCTTACCGGACACGATGGCAAGGCCAGAACGCTCGCGGACTTCCGCGGCAAGCTGGTGGTGGTGTCGTTCGGATTCACCCAGTGCCCCGACGTTTGCCCGACCACGCTCGCCGACCTGGCCAAAGTGATGAAGCAGCTGGGTGCCGAGGCGCGCAACGTGCAGGTGCTTTTCGTGACGGTGGACCCGAAGCGCGACACCCAGGAACTGCTGCAACAGTACGTGCCGGAATTCCATCCCGACTTCCTCGGATTGCGCGGCGACGCGGCGGCAACCACGAAGGTTACGAAGGAATTTCACGTCTATGCCCAGGAGCGGGCGGGGCGCGACGGCAACTACACCATGGATCATTCTGCGCAGGTATTCGTGATCGACCGCCAGGGCAAGATGCGGTTGCTGTTCCCCGCGGGTGCGCCGCCGGAGAACATCGCCTCTGACCTGCGCGTGCTGCTCAACTCATAGAAAAAGGGGCCCGCGGGCCCCTTTTCTGCATCGAACGACCGGGTGTCAACTTGCCGCGGCGAGCTGCTTCTTCATCTTCTGCATCGCCTTCGCCTCGATCTGGCGAATGCGCTCGGCGGAGACGCCGAACTCGTCAGCCAGCTCATGCAGCGTCATCGGCTGCGATTCGGCGAGCCAGCGCGCCTTGATGATGCGGCGGCTGCGATCGTCGAGCCCCCCCAGCGCCCGGGCAAGTCCCTGGGTCTGGTTCGATTCGGACTGCTCGCGCTCGTAGATCTCGGAGGGGCCCTCGGCGGTGTCGGCGAGAAATGCAATCGGCGAAACCGAATCGTCGCCATCGTCGGGCGAAGGGTCGAGCGCCACGTCGCCGCCCTGGATGCGCTTTTCCATCTCGATCACGTCGCTTTCCTTCACGTTCAGCGTCGTGGCGACCTGCGTGATCTCCTTCGGGGTGAGCGTCGCGGTGCTCTTCTTCATGCTGCGAAGGTTGAAGAAGAGCTTGCGCTGCGCCTTGGTGGTGGCGATCTTCACCATCCGCCAGTTGCGCAGGATGTACTCGTGGATCTCGGCCTTGATCCAGTGGATCGCGAAGGAGGCAAGGCGCACGCCCCGCTCCGGGTCGAAGCGCTTCACGGCCTTCATGAGGCCGAGGTTGCCTTCCTGGATGAGGTCGGCCTGCGGCAGCCCATAGCCCATGTAGTTGCGCGCTACGGAGACCACCAGGCGCAGGTGGGACATCACCATCTCACGGGCCGCGTTGAGGTCGTTACCCTCCCTGAGGCTGCGGCCCAGCGCGGTTTCGCGCTCAGGCGTGAGCATCGGGACGGAATTAACGGCCTGGACATAGGACTCCAGGCTCGAAACCGGCGGAAGTGCCGGCAAGGTCAGCGTGGTCATCGTTTGGGGAACCTCCTGTCGACGATTTTAGCACTCATGGGATTGGAGTGCTAAGCCGGTAATAGGTTCCACTCAGGACCCTGCCGAGAACCGCCTCAACTCCCGGCTTACAGCAATCCACGCGCCCGCGAAACCCATGACGGCGGCCGCTAAAGCCACGCCAAGGCTTTCTGGAAACTGTAAAAAAACAACTTTAAATTCATCTGCATAGACAGGAGTGAGCGCTCCTAACTCATGGCTGATCCAGGCAGCGAGCCCCGCGGCGAGTCCAACGGCCGTGGCTCCGGCGAGCAGGCCTTGGGCAGCGCCGTGGTAGAGGAAGGGCCGGCGCACGTCGGCCGCGGTCGCGCCGACCAGCTGGCTCACCTCGATCTCCTCCCGGTGGGTGAGGACCTGGAGCCGGATCAGGTGGCCCACGACGAACGCGACCGCCGTCCCGAGCAGGATCCAGGCCGCCATCAGGGCCCGGCTGCCGAAACGCACCCAACGGCCGAGGCGCTCGGACCATTCGAAATCCGCAAGCACCTGGTCCACCTTGGGAAGCTTCATCCATTCCGCGCGAAGCTGGCCAATTCGATCGGAAGCCGTGGTTCGCACCCGCACGGTGAACGCGTGGGGCAGGGGATTGCGATCGAGCGTGGCGAGGATTTCGGCAAGGTGGGTGGTGGCCTTGAGCTCGGCCAGCGCCTGG
>JANNKG010000126.1:0-10368 GCA_031396185.1 Burkholderiales bacterium
CCGCTGTGGCTCGCCCGCATCGGCCTCTACCAGTATCTGGCACTCGAGATCGCGATCTTCATGATCTACGCGATGGGCTACAACCTGCTGCTCGGCAACTCCGGCCTGCCGTCGTTCGGCCATGGCGCCTTCTTCGGCGTCGGCGCCTACGGGTTCGGGCTCGCGCAGCTCAATGCCGGCGCGGGCCTGTGGGGCGCGCTCGCGGCAGGGATCCTCGCGGCCGCGCTCGCCGGGGCGGTGGTCGGCGCTTTCATCTCGCACCGGCGCGGCATCTACTACGCGCTCCTGACGATCGCCTTCGGCCAGGTGTTCTGGTTCGTGGCGATCAAGTGGCACCGCGTGACCGGCGGCGAGGATGGCCTGCTCAACATCAAGCGTCCCGCGCTGGTCGCCTCCAGCGAGGCGCTGCACTTCTTTGCGCTCGGAGCACTCGTGATCGTGGCCCTCCTGCTGTGGCGTGTGGTGCACTCTCCATACGGCCGCGTCCTCGGGGCGGTCAAGCAGAACGAGACGCGCGCCGCCTTCGCGGGGCACAACACCTGGCTCTACAAATGGAGCGCGTTCGTGCTGTCGTGCGCCATCGCGGGCGTCGCAGGCGCGCTCTTCGCGCTCGCGCAGCAATCCGCCTACCCCAACGTGATGAGCCTGCACAACTCGGGGTTCGTGGTGATGATGGTGCTGGTGGGCGGCGGGCTGGTGAGCTTCTGGGGACCGGTGGTCGGCGCGGCATTCTTTCTTCTCGCCCGCGACCTGCTCGGTGCCTATACCGAGACGTGGCTGCTCTGGTACGGGCTCCTGTTCATGGCGATGGTGCTGTTCAAGCCGGAGGGCATCGTCGGCATGTGGCGCGACCTGCGGGGCGTGAAGCCATGACTTTCTTCGCCGCTACCGGCCTCGCCAAGCGCTTCGGCGACCGCGTGGTGCTCCAGGACGTGAGCTTCGACGTGGGGGAGGGCGAGATCCACGGGATCATGGGCCCCAACGGCGCGGGCAAGACCACGTGTTTCCACGTGCTCACCGGGCGCTACAAGCCCGATGCCGGGCAGGTCACCTTCCGCGGGAAGGACGTGACCGGTCTCGCGCCCCGCCACGTTGCGCGGCTCGGGATCGCGCGCTCCTTCCAGGTGATGAACCTGTTCGACGACTACACCGCTCTCGAGAACGCGGTGATAGCGACACGGGAGTTCCGCGCCCGCGGTTTCGACGCCATCGGCGATGCCGCGCGCGTCGCCCCCGCCCAGGAGCGCGCGGCAGCCGTGCTTGCCGACGTGGGCCTCGCCGGGAAAGAGGGGGTCCGGGCGAAGAGCCTTTCCTATGGCGATCGGCGCGCCCTCGAGATCGGCGTGGCGCTGGCGGCCGACCCGAAGCTCCTGTTCCTTGACGAGCCGACCGCGGGCCTGGGCGCAGAAGGCCTCGCACGCATCGCCGAGCTGATCGGGCGCTTGCGCGGGCGCCTCACCCTGGTGGTGATCGAGCACGACATGCGTTTCCTCTTCGGCCTCGCCGACCGCATCTCGGTGGTCCACTGGGGGCAGGTGATTGCACGCGGCACTCCGGCCGAGCTCAAGGCCAATCCCTGGGTGCAGCGTTCGGCGCTGGCGTGATGCTCGAGGTTCGCAAGATCGACACTTACTACGGCGAGACCCAGGCGCTCTTCGGCGTCTCGCTCGAGGTCGCTGCCGGCGAGGTGGTGGCATTGCTCGGAGCCAACGGCGCGGGCAAGACGACGACGCTGCGCTCGATCCTCGGCCTCACCCGCGCGAGGCGCGGCGAAGTGGCCTTCGACGGCCGCGAGGTCACCCGCCTGGAAACGCACCTCATCGCTCGCGCCGGCGTGGGCTGGGTGCCGGACGACCGGCGCGTGTTCCCGGCGCTCACCGTGGCGCGCAACCTCTCGATCGCGCGCAAGACCACTCGCTTCCGGTCCTGGACCCTGAAGGAGTGCTTCGAGGTGTTCTCGGCGCTCGAGCACCTGCTGGAGCGCGAGTGCGAGAATCTTTCGGGCGGCGAGATGCAGATGGTGGCGATTGCGCGCGTCCTTCTGGGCGCGCCGGGGCTGGTGCTGCTCGACGAGCCCAGCCAGGGCCTGGCACCGCGCGTGGTGCAGGACGTGATGCGCGTGATCCGGCGGCTGCGCGAAGAGGGCGTGGGCGTGCTGGTGGTGGAACAGAACGTCGAGACCGCGCTGGAGGTTTCCGACCGCGCCTACGTCCTCGATCGCGGGCGCCTTGCGTGGACCGGCCCCGCGGCGCAATTGCGGGGCGATGCGGGGCTGCGCCGCAGCCTTCTGGGAGGGTAAAGATGCTTCGGGTCGAGGCGCTGAGGAAGGTCTACACCCGCGGGCGCTTCAGCCGCACGCCCACCTTCGCGCTCGAAGCCGATTTCAGCGTGGAAGCGCCGTGCATCGTCGGGGTCCTGGGGCCCAACGGCTCGGGCAAGACCACGCTCTTCGAGCTCATCACCGGGAGCAACCAGCCGACATCGGGTCGCGTGCTTTGCGGCGGGCAGGACATCCACCAGGTGCGCTACGCCGAGCGCTCGCGCCTCGCGATGCATTACCACCAGTCCTACCAGGTGCGGCATTTCCGCAAGGCGATGCCCTCGTTCCTGCTCGCCCGCGCGGCATCCGCCGCGCCCCGCGTCCACCTGTTCGACGAGCCGCAGTTCAGCCCGCAGGACGGCTACATCGGCTTCATGCTCGATTTCTTCCGCAGGCTGCGCTCCGAAGGCAAGCTGGTCTTCGTCTGCCTGCACCCCAACGAGCCGTATCACATCGAGCTCCTCGCAGAGATCTGCGAGCGCTTCATCTTCGTCAACCGCGGGCGGCTCACCCACGGAGCCTCGATGGGCGTGCTGGCAGGCGATGAGGCGTTCCGCGGCTACCTCGGCAAGCTCGCGGACAGGCTCGATCCGTCCGCGCCGGTCTCGGAGGCCAGCCGTTCGATGTAGCGGACAAAGTCGGGGTCCTCGCCGCGCATCAGCTGCGGCAGGCTGAAGCGGAAGTCGGGGCGCCTGCACCACTCGCTCATGTAGTCCTCCCACGAGTGCCATCGGCGGGCCTGCTTGGGCGCCATGTGGTCCTCGAACAGCACCAGGTAGGCGCGCTCGAAGAGCGACACCAGCATGGTGAAAATGATGAGCTGGCGCTCGCGCTGTTCCTCGGTGAGCTTCGGTGCCCGCTCGGTGGAGAAAAGCCGCAGGTCGGGATTATCGAGCGCGACCTTGAGGAACTCCTGGTAGTTATCCGAGAGGAGCTGGTAAACCTCTTCCTCCTCGTTCTCGCGCTCCCGCCTCTGCTGGTAGAGGAAGACGCTGATCGCGAGCGGCAGGCCGACCACCGTCACCACGTAGCTGAGCAGCTCCCAGGTCTCGAGGGCCACGCTTTCACCCGCCTTCCCGCATATGCCAGGCCTTGGGTCGCGTGAAGGTCTCGATGCCATAGGTCGACAAGGTGAGTCCGATGCCCGAATCGCCGACGCCCGACCACGGCAAGCGCGGGCTCACGCGGTCGCAGCAGTTCCAATAGACCGAACCGCTGTCGACCTGGGCGAGGATGGTCTCGGCGCGTTGCCGATTGGGCGTGTAGACGCCGGCCGTGAGGCCGTAGTCGGTGTCGTTCATGAGCCGCACCGCGTCGGCGTCGGTGCGCGCCGGCATGATGCCGATGATGGGGCCGAAGCTTTCCTCGCGCATCACCGCCATCGAATGGTTGACGCCCACCAGCACCGTGGGCTCGAACCAGTTGCCCGCGCCCTTCACGCGCTTGCCGCCGGTCAACACGGTGGCGCCTTTCTTGACCGCGTCCTTCACCTGGGCCTCGAGGACTTTCAACTGGGGGGCGCGGGTCAGCGGGCCGATGTAGGTGGACTCCTCGCCCGGATCGCCGCGGCGGAACTTCCGGACCTCGCCCACGAAAGCCTCGACGAAGCGCTCGAAGACCTTCTGGTTCACGTAGATGCGCTCGACCGAGCAGCAGCTCTGGCCATTGTTGTAGAACGCGCCGTCCGCGATCCCCGCCGCCGCCTTTGCGATGTCGGCATCCTCGCAGACGTAGATCGGATCCTTCCCCCCCAGCTCGAGCTGCAGCTTGATCATCCGGCCGGCCACCGCCGCGGCGATCTTCTTGCCGGTCGCGACCGAACCGGTAAAGAAGACGCCGTCCACCGGCTGCGCGAGGAGCGCCGCGCCCGCTTTCCCGCCACCCACCACGGGAATGAACACATCCTGGGGAATGCCGCTCTCGTAGAGCAGCCGCGCAATCTCCACGCCGGTGAGGGAAGCGAACTCGGAGGGTTTGTAGAGCACCGTGTTGCCCGCGAGGAGCGCCGGCACGAATACGTTGCTGCCGACGAACCACGGGTAGTTCCACGCCGAGATGTTGGCGATCACGCCGAGCGGCTCGTGGGAGATGCGCTCCTCCATCGGGCTGCCCCGCGCCCCCGACACCTTCTCGGTGCGCAATGCATGCGCCGTTTCCTCGAGGAAGAAGTCGATGCGCGGCAGCAAGCCTTTCAGTTCGTTGCGCGACTGGGAGATCGGCTTGCCGACTTCCGTGGTGAGCACCTGTGCGAGGCGCTCGGCCTGGGCCTCCACCAGGACGCGGAACTTCGCGAGCATGGCAATGCGTTGCTTGAGGCGCACCTTGGCCCAGCCCGGCTGTGCCGCCCGCGCTCGGGCGTACTTAGCGCTCACGCTCTTCGCGTCGTCCGCGGCGAGGGTGGCCGCGACCTTGCCGGTGGCGGGGTTGAGGACCTTGAGGTTCAAGCCGCGCGTGCGGACATGACCGGCGTCGCCTTGCCGGTCTTCTTGCGCTGCTCGCAAGCGGCCAGGAATTCGCGCAGCAGCGGGCGGCTGTCGATGAGGGACGGGTCGCCCGGATTCATGAACTCCGGATGCCACTGCACCCCGACCACGAAACTGTGGCCTTCCCAGCGCAGGGCCTCGACCATGCCGTCGGGCTCGCTCATCGCCTCGACCACCAGGCCCTCGCCGAGCTGCTTCACCGCCTGGTGATGGATGGTATTGACGCGCGCCACCTGCACCTTCGGGTAGACGCGCGACAGCCACGTGTTGGGCAGGATCCGCATGTCGTGGAAATGGTTGTCGTAGCGGGCCTCGTCGCGATGCGAGCCCTTGTCGGGGCACTGCGTCGCGATGTCCTGGTAGAGCGTTCCGCCGAGGGCCACGTTGATGACCTGGTGGCCGCGGCAGATGCCGAACACCGGCTTGCCCTGGATCACGAACTCCTGGAAGAGCTCGATCTCGTAAGCGTCGCGCACCTCGTCGCCGGCCCACATCGGATTGATCGGCGACTCCCCGTAACTCTTGGGGGACATATCGGCGCCACCCTGCAGCAGCAGGCCATCGAGGGCATCGACGTAATGCTTCGGCTTGAGCGACTTCGGGTTGTGCGGCGAGGCGAGGCTCATTTCCGGAATCATGAACGCAAGCACTTCGCCCGACATGATCCAGTTGGCCACCGATTGCTCGAGGTATTGCACCGACTTGCCCGGCAGGAAGGTGCGCGCGGGGTCCGGGTAGAGCAGCCGTGCGGAGACGCCGATTCGAAGAGGTTCCATAGCAATCAACATGATAGCGCAGGACCGCGGGAGCGGCATTGGGGTAGATTGTTCCCCCATGAAGCACCTCAGCGCGCTGGACGCGGTTTTCCTGCAGCTCGAGACGCCCGAGACCCCGATGCATGTCGGCAGCCTCCTGCTTCTCGACCGTCCGCCGGGCCGGAAAACGCCCTACGCGGCGATCCGCGCCCACATCGCCAGGCGCCTGCCCCTGGCGCCGGTTTTCTCGCGCAAGCTCGGCTTCATGCCGCTGGACCTCGCCAACCCGGTGTGGCTGCACGCCGATCGAGTCGATCTCGACTTCCACATCCGAAGGATAAGGCTCCTCGCACCCGGGACCGATGCGCAGCTCGAGGACGCGGTGGCGAAACTTCACGAGGGGGTCCTCGACCGCTCGCGGCCGCTGTGGCAATTCACGGTGATCGAAGGACTCGGCAGCGGGCAGGTCGCCTTCTACGCAAAGATCCACCACGCGGCGCTCGATGGCCAGGGAGGTATCGCGGTGGCGCATGCGTTGCTCGACGCGCAGCCGACGCCGGCACGGCGTCGGCCCCGCCCCCGACACGGTAGCTCGGGGGTTAACTCAGGCGGGGACCCCATTGAACCCCCGCTTTCGCCGGTGCGGCCCTCGGCGATTCGCATGCTGGGCGCGGCCCTGCGCAATACGGTGGCGCAGTACGGTCGCATCGCCAGGGGTGTGCCCGAGGTGGTGAGAGCCATCGCTCGTGCCGGGGCGGTGGCATCGAGCTCGTCGGAGCTGCGCAAGCGCGGCATCGCGCTGGGCCCGCGCACCCGGCTCAACGCCGCGATCGGCGCGCGGCGGGCGTTCGCCACCACCAGGATTCCGCTCGCCGAGGCGAAAGCGATCGCACGGCACTTCGATGCGAAGCTCAATGATGTGGTGCTCGCCACCTGCGCCGGTGCGCTGCGCCGGCATTTCAAGGGCGACAAGGCGGCGCTCGCAAAAGCGATGATCGGTGCCGTGCCCGTGAGCCTGCGCGCTCCGGGCGACACGACCCAGGCGAACCATGTGTCGATGATGCTGATCAGCCTCGCGACGAACGTCGCCGATCCGGCGAGGCGCATGGCCAAGATCGTGGCGGCGAGCACGCGCGCGAAGACGCTCGCGGGCAGCATGAAGAGGGCCATACCCACCGACATGCCCTCGCTCGGAATCCCGTGGCTGATGGCGTGCCTCACGCCCCTCTACCGGAAGGCCGCCGCGGCGAACCGCATCCCGGTGGTCGCCAATCTCGCGATCTCCAACGTTCCCGGGCCGCAGCTGCCGCTCTACCTCGCGGGAGCCGAACTCAGGGCCTACTACCCGGTCTCAATCGTGACGCACGGGCTGGGCTTGAACATCACCATCGTGAGCTACAACGGCTCGCTCGACTACGGGCTGGTGTCCGCGCACCAATCGATGCCAAACTTGCGCAGGTTCGAGCGGCACCTGCAGGCTTCCCACGAGGAGCTGATGAAGATCACGGAGAAGAAATGACCAGCGCACGCGCGTTGAAGGCGCCCGGGGCCTTTCTGCTTGCGCTCGAGGGGCGTGCGCCGTGGGAGTTCGGCGCCGCCATCGCGGCCTACCCGCTGCTGCGCCAGTCGGCGCGCGGCGATGGCCACGCCGTCGTGGTGTTCCCGGGGCTCGGCGCGTCGGACATCACCACGTTTCCGCTGCGTACGTTTCTCGGCGAGCGCGGCTACCGCCCCCGGGGTTGGGACCTGCGCCTGAACCTCGGTCCGCGCGAGGGCGTGCTCGAGCGCTGTGTCGACCTGGTTCGCAAGGCGCGCCGCGAGACGCGGCGCAAGGTGAGCCTCGTCGGCTGGAGCCTGGGCGGCGTGTACGCGCGCGAGATCGCCAAGCTCGCCCCCGAAGACGTGCGCTGCGTCATCACGCTCGGTTCGCCCTTCACCGGGCACCCGAAGGCCAACAACGCCTGGCGCCTCTTCGAGCTCGCCAGCGGCCACTCGCTCGATGAAAGCGAACATTTCGCGCGCGTGCATGAACCACCGCCGGTGCCGACCACCTCGATCTTCAGCCGCAGCGACGGCATCGTCGCGTGGCCATGCTGCCTGCAGGAGGCCGGCGCACGGGCCGAGAGCATCGAGGTCGCCGCGAGCCACATCGGCATGGGCCTGAATCCCGCGGCCTGGTACGCCGTCGCCGACCGGCTCGCACAGCGCGAGGGCCGCTGGCGGCCCTTTCACCGCGAAGGCTGGCGGCAATGGCTTTATCGCGATCCCTATCGTGCCGGCAATCTCGGCTAACGGCCTCACGCTCGAATACGACACGCGCGGCAACCCGGGCGACCCGGTCATCCTCCTGGTGATGGGCATGGGCGTGCAGATGGTGTTGTGGCCCGAGGCCTTCTGCGACCTGCTCGCGGCCGCGGGCTTTCGCGTCGTGCGGTTCGACAACCGTGACATCGGGCTATCGACCAAGCTCGACCACCTCGGCACGCCGAGCGTGGCGCTCGCGGCGATCAAGTACGCGCTGCACCTGCCGCTCAAAGCACCGTACGTCATCGACGACATGGCGCGCGACACCGTGGCGCTGATGGATGCCCTGGGGATCGGGCGCGCCCACCTGGTGGGCGCATCGATGGGCGGGATGATCGTGCAGAACCTGGCGGCGAGCGCGCCCGCGAGAGTCGCGAGCCTCACGTCGATCATGTCCACCACCGGATGCCGCAGCCTGCCGCAACCGACAATGCGCGCGCGGCGGGCCCTGATGGCGGCGCCCGCGAAAGCGGGCGATACGGAAGGCGCGATCCGGCGATTGATGAAGACGCTGCGCGTCATCGGCAGCCGCACCCATCCCGCCGAGGAGGTGTACCTGCGCGCGCTATGCGAGCGGCATGTACGGCGCTCGTACCATCCCCCGGGTATCGCGCGCCAGCTGGTCGCCATCGCCGCCACTGGCGACCGCACGGCGGTCCTGAAGCAGATCCGCTCGCCGACCCTGGTGCTGCACGGCGACGAGGATCCGCTGCTGCGACCGGCGTGCGGGGAGGCGACGGCAAGCGTCATTCGCGAAGGCGGCGGCGAAGCGCGGCTCGAAATGGTCTCCGGCATGGGCCACGACCTTCCGGTGCCGCTCCTGCCGCGGCTCGCAGCTGCCATCGTCGCGCACTGTCGCGCCCATGCCTAGCTTCACCCAGGCCTGCGCGCTCCTTGCGGTCCTTGCCGCGCTGCTGGCGGGCTGCGCTGCGCCAACCCGCCCGTCGATGAGCATCGACGAGGGGCGCGCGCGAGTCGCGGGCAAGCTTCCGCCGGCGCTCGCGGAGCGTGCCAGCTGGGCCGCCGATATCCACGCTGCGATGGAGTCGCTCAAGATCGAATTGAGCGATGCGAACATCTGCGCGATCGTCGCCGTCACCGAGCAGGAATCGGGCTTCAAGGTCGATCCGCTGGTGCCCAACCTCGCCACCGCCGTGTGGAAGGAGATCGACACGCAGCGCGAACGTGCCGGGATACCGAAGCTGGTGCTGCAGGCGGCACTCGCCCTGCCGTCGACCACGGGTCGCAGTTACCGCGAGCGCCTCGACGCCGCCAAGACCGAGCGCGAGCTGAGCGACATCTTCGAGGACTTCATCGGGCGCGTGCCGCTCGGAAAGGCGTTCCTCGAGGATCGCAACCCGGTGCGCACCGGCGGCCCGATGCAGGTGAGTGTCGCCTACGCCAAGTCCCATGCGGCGACGCGCCGCTATCCCTACCCGGTCTCGGGGTCGCTGCGCGAAGAGGTGTTCACGCGGCGTGGCGGCATGTACTTCGGCATCGCCCACCTGCTCGACTACCCCGCGGGCTACGACCGCTACGTCTATCGCTTCGCCGATTTCAACGCGGGCCACTACGCCAGCCGCAATGCCGCCTTCCAGAAGGCGCTGGCCGAGGTCTCGGGGACGTCGCTTGCCCTCGACGGAGACTTGCTGCGCTACGGGCCCCCAGGGAGTGGAACGTGGGGCGAGAAGCCCGTGCCGACCGCGGCACCCAGCGACACCGAAACGGCCGCGCGCGCGATCGCGCGCCGTCTCGAACTCGCGCCCGAGCAGATCCGCCACGACCTGGAGCTCGGCCGCGCGCACGAGTTCGAGGGCACCCGCCTGTACAAGCGCGTCTTCGCCCTGGCCGACGCAGGCAGCAAGCGCGCGGCCCGCGCGGTGGTGCCGCAGATCGCGCTTGCCAGCGCGAAATTCACCCGCAAGCTCACGACGGAGTGGTTCGCAACCCGGGTGGTCGAGCGCCACCGCGGATGCATGGCGCGAGGCGCGAAATCGCCTTCGGCTATGCTGTCGTTCGATTTTATCGGAGGAGTTCCATGAAGCGAGGGTTTGCGGCGGTGGCTGGACTGCTGATTGCATTGGGCGCGTCGGCGCAGCTGCCGAAGCTCGACGATTTGTTGAAGGGCACCGGAATCGCGCCCGGCGCGAGTGTCGGGGCGGCCGATGACAAGACCAGCGCAGCGGGAATCCGGGAGGCGCTGGCGGTCGGCACCGAGAGGGCGGTCAAGAACCTTGCGCAGGTGGACGGATACTTCGGCAACGAGGCCGTGAAGATCCTGACGCCGCCGAACATCCGCAGGGTCACGGATGTTGCCCGCATGGCGGGCTTCCAGAAGCAGGTGGACGAGTTCACGCTCAGCATGAATCGCGCGGCCGAGGCAGCGGCGCCGATGGCGGCGCGCTACTTCGCCGACGCGATCCGCGCGATGACGCTGGAAGACGTGCGCGCCATCCTCACCGGGGGCGACACCGCAGCAACCGAGTTTTTCAGGCGCAAGACCCAT
>JANNKG010000136.1:0-3612 GCA_031396185.1 Burkholderiales bacterium
GCTGGCCGCAGCGCGCGAGGGCGCGCGCCGGCTGGTCCACCTCAGCTCGATCAAGGTGTATGGCGAAGAGAGTCCCGGCCGGCCATTCGGCGTGGAAGACGATCCCGCTCCCCATGACGCCTACGGGAAGTCGAAATGGGCGGCGGAGCAAGCGCTCACGCAAGTTGCCCTTTCCACCGGCCTTCCGGTCGTCACCGTTCGCTCACCTCTCGTCTACGGCGCTGGCGCCCGCGCCAACCTGGCCGCGCTGCTGCGCCTCGTGGATACGCCCTGGCCGCTGCCGTTCGCCTCGCTCGCTGCGCCACGCAGTTTCGTGCAGGTCGACGACCTGGCGCGCCTCCTGGTGACATGCGCCGAGCATCCGCATGCGGCCGGCCGGGTGTATATCGCCGCCCATGCGCGGCCGGTTTCCACTGCGACGCTGGTGACCGTCCTGCGCCGGGCCCTCGGGCGGCCGGCTCGCCTCTATCCGTTTCCCGGCGCAGTCCTCGAGGCGTGCGCGGCGGCGCTGGGCCAGGGCGAGAAGGCGCGCCGGCTCACGCGCGCGCTCGAAGGCGACCCGTCGGCTGCCACGCGGGAACTGGGCTGGGTGGCGGGGGTCCCTATCGAGCAAGCAATCGAGGAGATGGTCCGTGGCTACCGCGCGAGGGATCGGCATTGACCAGCGATTGGCTCGCCGCTGCGATCGCGCCCGCCGTGGTCACGTGGGTCTTCATCGCGGTGTTGTTGCGCACCGCGTGGGCCGCCCGCCTTGCCGACCATCCCAACGAGCGGTCGCTGCACGCCATCCCGACGCCGCGCGTGGGCGGCCTCGCGATCCTCGCGGCGACATTTCCCTTCGCATGGCTTTACGCCTCCGGTCCGCTCGCCACTACGCTCGCCTGCGCCCTCGGGCTTGCGCTGGTCTCCCTCGCCGACGACCTGCGCAGCCAGCCGATTTCCATCCGCCTCGGGGCTCACCTCACGGCCGCCGTGGTCGCCGTGATCTCCACCGGCGAATGGCCCGGCGCTGCGGGAGCCGGCGCGTGGCTTGCCTGCGCCGCGGCGATTGTCGCCATCGTCTGGGCCACGAATCTCTTCAACTTCATGGATGGGGCCGACGGCCTGGCAGGCGGGATGGCCGTCGTGGGATTCGGGGCCTATGCGATCGCCGCATCGAGGGCGGGGGAGGCGGGGCTCGCGCTCGTCGCATTGGCCCTGGCATCGGCGAGCGCGGGATTCGTCGTCCACAACTTTCCGCCGGCGCGCGTGTTCATGGGCGATGCGGGATCGATTCCCCTCGGCTTCCTCGCTGCCGCACTCGGCCTCCACGGCGTGGCCTCGGGGATCTGGCCCATCGCGTTTCCGCTGCTGGTGTTTTCGCCCTTCGCCGTCGACGCCACCGTGACGCTCTTGCGGCGCCTCGCGCGACGCGAACCGTTCTGGCGCGCGCATCGCGGCCACTACTACCAGCGCTTGGCGCTTTCGGGCTGGACGCGCCGGCGCCTCACGCTCGCGTCGTGGGCGCTGATGATCGCAGCGAGCGCAAGTGCCCTGGTGCTGCCGGCGGCAAGTTTCATGTTGCAATGCGGTATAATTTTCGGCTGGGCTGTCGCATACGCCCTGATGCTCCTGGCAATCGATCGCTCAACAAAAACAATCGCGGACCCGGCGAAATGATGCCCTTCCCCGCCCTCAGGAAACCGCGATGAAGCCGATCCAGATCGACGCTCGCCCGCTGTGGGCCGCATCCCACGACGGCCTGGCGTTGGTGCTCGCGATCCTCGCGGCCGCGACGCTGCTCGACATCAACGGCATGGGTAGCGAGCGCCTGCAGGACCTGGTCGCGGTGTTCGCGATCGCGGCCCCGCTGCAGGTCACGGTGAACGTCTTCTTCGGCGTCTACCAGGGCGTGTGGCGCTATACCAGCCTGCCGGACATCCAGCGCATCGTCTTTTCCGCGCTCACCGGGACCGTGCTCATCTCGGGGGCGTTGCGCGTGGCAGGACTGGACGCGGCGCTCGGCTGGCGCGAGTACCTGCTTTACCCCCTCTTCCTCATCGCCCTGATGTCGCTCTCGCGCATGGGCTTTCGCTCGTTCAAGGAATGGTCGCTCTATGGCCGCGGCGGCGAGCAGGGCACGCCGGTGGTGATCATGGGCGCGGGCGACGCCGCGGTGGGCCTGGTGAAGGAGCTGTCGCGCAGCCACGAGTGGCGCGTGGTGGGCCTCCTCGACGACGACAAGAAGAAGCACGGGCGCCTCCTCCACGGCGTGCGCGTCATCGCCGCCCTGGACGATCTCCCGCGCTTCGCGCAGCGCCTGAAGCTGCGCCACGCGATCATCGCGATGCCGTCCGTTCCCTACAAGGTTCGCAGGCGCGTGGTGGAGATCTGCAAGCGCGCGAGCGTCACCGTGATGACCGTGCCGACCTTGAACAACGTGGTCCAGGGCAAGGGCTCGGTCGCGCGCATTCGCAAGGTCGCGGTGGAGGACCTGATGAAGCGCGAGCCGGTGACGCTCGACGACGCGCAGCTGCACAACCTCATCACCGGCCAGGTGATCATGGTGACCGGCGCCGGCGGCTCCATCGGCGGCGAACTCTGCCGCCAGATCGCCGCCTACGAGCCCGCGATGCTGGTGCTGTTCGAGATGAACGAGTACGCCATGTACCGGATCGACGAGCAGCTGCGCGAGGCAGTTCCCGGGATGCCCGTGGCGAGTGTCGTGGGCGACATCAAGAACGCGCGGCGAGTGAACCAGGCGATGCACCAGTATTCGCCCGCCCTGGTGTTCCACGCGGCCGCCTACAAGCACGTGCCGCTGATGGAGGAAGCCAACGCCTGGGAGGCGGTGCAGAACAACGTCCTCGGCACCTACGTGGTCGCGCGCGCGGCGATCGACTATGGGGTGAAGAAGTTCGTGTTCATCTCCACCGACAAGGCGGTGAATCCCACCAACGTGATGGGCGCCACCAAGCGTCTCGCGGAGATGGTCTGCCAGACCCTGCAGGCGGAGAGCAGCACGCGTTTCGAGATGGTGCGCTTCGGCAACGTCCTCGGCAGCGCCGGCAGCGTGATCCCCAAATTCCAGGAGCAGATCGACAAGGGCGGGCCGGTGACGGTCACCCACCCGGAGATGGTGCGCTATTTCATGTCCATCCCCGAGGCCGCGCAGCTGGTGCTCCAGGCCGGCAGCATGGGCCTGGGCGGCGAGATCTTCGTGCTGGACATGGGCGAGCCCGTCAAGATCATCGACCTGGCACGCGACATGATCCGGCTCTCCGAGCTCTCGGAGAGCGAGATTCGCATCGTGTACACGGGGCTTCGCCCGGGGGAAAAGCTGTTCGAGGAATTGCTCGCCGACGACGAGCACACGCGGCCCACCCCCCACCCGAAGCTGCGAATCGCCAAGGCTCGCGAGGTCGATCCCGATTGGCTGCACGGCCTGCTCGAATGGCTGCGCGCCGCCGAGCGCATCCCGGGCGATTCGGAAGTGCGCCGCGACCTGAAGCGTTGGGTCCCCGAATACCAGTCGCAGGTGCGCCCCAAGCTCACCGCGGTTCCGCCGGCGCGCGCAGCAGGTGGGGGCGCGGCTTCCTAGGCCTTCGTTTCGTCCGCGCGCCGCGCGGTGCG
>JANNKG010000137.1:0-1766 GCA_031396185.1 Burkholderiales bacterium
GGAAACACCATCGCGCGTGTCGGCCTGCTGATCCTCTTCATCTGGTTCGCGTTCCTGCTGAAGTACGCCGCCGACCACCAGATGCTCCCGGTGGAGCTGCGCGTGGCGGGTGTCGCGGCGGGCGGCATCGCGCTGCTGGTATTGGGCTGGCGGCTGCGCGAGAAGCGCCGCGGCTACGCGCTCGGCATGCAGGGCGCGGGCGTGGCGGTGCTGTACCTGACGACGTTCGCGGCGATGCGGCTGTGGAACCTCATCCCGCCCGAGGCCGCGTTCGTGCTGCTGGCGGCCATCGCGGTCTTCTCCGCCATCCTCGCCATCCGCCAGGACGCGATGGTGCTCGCGGCCTTCGGTGCGGGCGGCGGCTTCGTGGCGCCGATCCTCACCTCGACGGGCGCGGGCAGCCACGTGATGCTGTTCTCGTATTACCTGGTCCTGAACCTCGGCATCGCGGCGATCGCGTGGCACAAGGCGTGGCGCCCGCTCAACGTGCTCGGGTTCCTGTTCACGTTCTTCATCGGGCTCGCGTGGGGCCTCAAGTACTACCGCCCCGAGTTCCTCGCGACCACCGAGCCGTTCCTGATCGTGTTCTTCCTGTTGTACGTAGCGATCGCGATCCTCTTCGCGCGGCGCCAGGCCCCGGAGCTCAAGAATTACGTGGACGGCACGCTCGTCTTCGGCACGCCGCTCGCCGCGTTCGGATTGCAGGCGGGGCTGGTGCGCGGGATCGAGTTCGCGCTCGCCTTCTCGAGCCTCGCGCTCGCGGCCTTCTACGTGCTGCTGGCGATGGTGATGCGGCGCGGCGGGCGCGAGAGCTACCAGTTGCTGGCCGAGGCGTTCCTCGCGCTCGGCGTGGTCTTCGCCACCGCCGCGATCCCGCTCGCCCTCGACGCGCGCTGGACCTCGGCCGCATGGGCGCTCGAAGGCGCGGCGATCGTGTGGATCGGGATTCGACAGAAGCGCACCCTCGCCCGCGCCTTCGGCCTGCTGCTCGAGCTCCTCGCGGGCCTCGCCTACCTCGACAGCTACCGGCGCCTGCCCGCCGAGATCCCGCTCATCGACGCGCCCTTCATCGGCGCGCTGCTGCTGGCGCTCGCGGGGCTGTGGACTCATCGGCTCTTGAGAAGGAATGAGGAAGCGGTAACCGCCCCCGAACGCCAACTCATCCCGTTCGCCTTCGCCTGGGGCCTCGCATGGTGGATCTTCGCAGCCCACCACGAGATCGTGACCTTCGTGCCGCGCGTCTACACGCTCAATGCCCACGTCGTGCTCGTGGCCGCCACCGCCCTCGTCCTCGGGCTGCTCGCACTGCGCTGGGATTGGCGCGAGGCGAGGTGGAGCACGCGGCTGCTGCTGCCGGCGCTGCTCGCCTTCACGTTCCTGAGCCTCGCCGGGCATCGCCATCCGTTCGCGCACCTGGGCTGGATCGCGTGGCCGTTCGCGTTCGCCGTGCATGTGTGGCTGTTGCGGCGCCTCGAGCCCACCAACGCGCCCCGCTTCGTCGAGTGGCTGCACGCGGGCGGGATGCTGCTGCTCGCGGTCCTCGGGGCGAAGGAGCTGCACTGGGTCGCGGCGACCTACACGGCGCGCGGCACCGCGTGGTCGGTGGCTTCGGTGATGGTGGTGCCGGCGCTCCTGGTGCTGGCTGCGTCGAGCCGCGCGGTCGACTGGCGCTGGCCGATCGCGACCCAGGGGCACGCGTACCGCGCCACGGCCACGGCGGCGCTGGCGATCGCGATGGTGGGATGGTCGCTGTACGCCAACGCGAC
>JANNKG010000156.1:0-4018 GCA_031396185.1 Burkholderiales bacterium
GCCGCCGCCATGAAGCGACTGAATCGCGTGTACGCGATGCTGAGCGGCATCAACACGCTCATCGTGCATGTGCGTAGTCGCGAAGAGCTGTTCCGGGAGTCATGCCGGATCGCGGTCGAGGCAGGCGGGTTCCAGATGTCCCTGTTAGCCCTAGTCGATCGAAGCACGATGACGGTCGTTCCGGTTGCCTCCGCAGGCAAGGACAGCGAACTGCTCGCCTCGATCCAAGACGCCCTTTCTTCGACCGCAGCGCCGAAAACCATGGCCGCGCGGGCGATGAAGGAGAAGTCGGCGATCGTGTCCAACGATTCGCAAAACGACCCACAGGTCTTTTTTCAAAAGCATTACGCCGACTCCGGAATCCGATCGATAGCCGTCCTGCCGTTGCTCGTCTCGGATGAAGCCGTGGGCGTGCTGGCTCTCTACGCAAGCGAAATCGATTTTTTTCATGCAGGAGAGTTGAAGCTGCTGGCGGGCCTCACCGACGATGTCGCCTTCGCGATCGACCACCTCGACAAGCAGGAGCAGCTCGATTATCTCGCGCTCTACGATCCGCTTACGGGGCTGGCCAACCGCAGGCTGCTCCTCGAACGGGTCGCGCAGTACATGCGGAGCGCGGCAGCCGCGGGGCACAAGGTTGCCCTGTTCCTGATCGACCTGGAGCGGTTCAAGAGCGTCAACGACAGCTTCGGCCGGGTCGCCGGCGACGCGCTACTCAAGCAGGTGGCGGAATCGCTCACGCACACCTTTGGTGACGCGAACCTGCTGGCGCGGATCGGGGCGGACCACTTTGCCGTGGTGTTGCCGGAGGTGCTGCATGCGGCCCGTCTCCTCGAGCAGTCCCTGAAGACCTTCCTGGAACATCCGTTCCGCCTGGACGAGTCGGTGTTTCGCGTCGCCGCCAAGGCGGGTGGAGCGCTATTCCCGGAGGACGGTAGCGACGCGGAGACGCTGTTCAAACATGCAGAAGCTGCCCTCAAGACCGCCAAGGCAAGGGGCGCCCGGTACCTGTTCTATACCCACGCGATGACCGATGCGGTGGCTGCCAAGCTGAACCTCGAGAATCAGCTGCGCCAGGCGCTTGGCAGGGGGGAGTTCGAGCTCCGCTACGCCCCCGCCGTGAGCCTCGCCACCGGCAAGGTCACGGGCGCCGAAGCCTGCGTCTGGTGGAACGATCCGCGCACCGGGGCCGTTCCCCCGCACGAATTCGCCTTGGTCCTGGAAGAAACGGGATTGGTCCATGAAGTCGGGCGATGGGCGTTGCGCCACGCCATCGCGGATTATCTGCATTGGCGCCGCTCGGGACTGACGGCGGTGCGCATCTCAGTGAACGTCTCCCCGCAGCAACTGCGCAGCAACGGCTTCGTCGCCGAGATTGCCGAGGCGATCGAGGTCGATCCGCAAGCGGCAGGCGGCCTCGAGCTGGCGATCGCCGAGAGCCTGGTGATGGAGGACGTGAAGCACAGCATGGCCATCATGCAGGCGATGCGCGAGCGGCGCGTGACCATCGCCATCGACGATTTCGGCACCGGCTTCTCTTCTCTCAGCTACCTGGCCAAGCTACCCGCCGATCGGCTGAAGATCGACCGCTCCTTCATCGCACAGATGACCGCGGGGCCCCAGGGGCTGGCCCTGGTGTCCACCCTCATCAAGCTGGCGCATTCGTTGAAGCTCGAGGTTACCGCGGAGGGCGTGGAGACCGAGGAGCAATCGACCCTCCTGCGCTTGTTGAGCTGCAACGAGATGCAAGGCCCCCTCCCCGGCAAGTCGGTGCCGGGCGATGTCTTCGCAGCCCGATTCCTGGCGGTCCCCGGCGCATGACGAAAATGCCTCCCGGCCTGGATGCCGCACGTGCCGCGGCTGGGGCCCCCCGTCACCGTTGGAGCCACGCAACCGAACCCCACATCCTGTTTCCGGCGATCGCCATCCTGGCCCTGGCGCTCGTCTGGGGCGCGACGTGGAACCTGATCAGGATCGAACGCGCCACGGCCGAACGCTCCATTGCGGCGTCAGCTCGCGAGTTGGCCGAGACGTATGAAGCGCAGGTGGTTCGCTCGCTGGGCGAGATCGACCGCACGCTCAAGTTCGTCCAGTACGCCCATGGCCTCCGGGGCGCGCAGGCCATCCTGGAGCTGAAGCAGAAATCGTTGCTGCCGCAGGACCGGCTGTTCCTGGTCGCGGTGACCGACGAGCAGGGGCAAGTCGTCGCCGCCACGCGCGCAGCCGGGATGGTCTCCACCATCGATCCGGAGACCTTGCGCGCCCGGCACCTGGGAAATGCCCTGCACATCGACCGTCCGCGGATCGAGCCAAGCTCGGGAAAATGGAAGCTGCAGTTCAGCCGGGGCCTTTATTCCAGCGCCGACGGAGGCTTTGCGGGCACCGTGACGATCTCGGTGGACGCGGACTATTTCGTAAGCGGCTACGAGTCCTCGAAACTGGGCGCCCACGGCCTCCTCGCGATCCTCGGCGTCGACGGCAACCTGCTCGCCACGCGCAGCGGAGAGTCGGTCTTTTATGGCGACCAACTCGACTACGCGGCCGTGGTTTCCGCCGAGGGCGCAAAGCTCGGTTCGAATATCGAAGCCATCAATCTCTGGGATGGCGTACCGCGCTATACCGCAGCCCGCCAGCTTTTCGAATTCCCGGTCGCCGTGATCGTTGGGCTATCCGTCGAGGAGCAATTGGCAACGACACGGGCGGCCATGCATCGGGACCTGTGGCTGGCGGCGGCGGCCAGCCTTGTGTTGGTGCTGGTCATCGGAGCCCTCGGACGCATGAGCTGGCAACTGGCGCGAGCCCGTCGTCGAACCGTCGAAGAGCACGTCGCCCACTCCGCGCGCGTCGAACACCTGGCCTATCACGACAGCCTCACATCCCTGCCCAATCGAAGCCTGTTCAGCAACCTCCTTGACCAGAGCATCAAGCTCGCACACCGGCACGACCGGCGGCTGGCGGTCCTCTTCCTGGATCTCGACCGCTTCAAGCACATCAATGACACCCTGGGTCACGAGGCGGGCGACCAGCTGCTGCAAGAAGTCGCCGCGCGGCTCAAATCCTGCCTGCGCGAAAGCGATATGGTCGCGCGCCTCGGGGGCGATGAGTTCGTCGCCCTGCTGCCGGAGCTCGCCGAGGAGAACTACGCGGCCACCGTCGCCCGGAAAATACTTTCGGAAGTGGCCCGGCCGTTCACCCTGTGCGGCCAGGAGTTCCGGGTCACGGCGAGCATCGGGATCAGCGTCTATCCCCAGGACGGACTCGATGAGCAGACGCTCAAGAAAAACGCGGATATCGCGATGTACCGCGCGAAGGAGGAGGGGAAGAACAACTACCAGTTCTATTCCGACAAGCTGAATGACACGTCCCTTGCACGCCTTGCCCTGGAGTCGGGCCTGCGGCATGCCCTAGAGCGCGATGAGTTCCAGCTCCACTACCAGGCCAAGCGGGAGATCCGCAGCGGCAGGATCACGGGCGTGGAGGCCCTGCTGCGATGGCAACATCCCGATTTGGGTACCGTAGCCCCGATGCAGTTCATCCCTGTCGCGGAGGAGACCGGCCTTATCGTGGCGATCGGCCGGTGGGTGTTGAGGACCGCATGCCAGCAGAGCGTGGCGTGGCCCAATGCGGGCGTTCCACCCATGAGCGTGGCCGTCAACCTGACCGCGCGCCAGTTTTCCGATGGCGGCTTGCTGCCGGACCTGGCGGCGATCATCGCGGACACCGGCATGGACGCCCGGATGCTCGAGTTGGAGATCACCGAAAGCATCCTGATGCGCGATGTCGGGAAGACCATGGCGATACTGACCGGACTGCGCGACATGGGGATCCGGATCGCCATCGACGACTTCGGAATCGGCTACTCGTCGCTCGCCCGGCTGAAGCAGTTTCCCCTCGATACCATCAAGATCGATCGTTCTTTCATTCGCGACTTTGCCAGCGTCGCCGAGAACAAGGACGTGGCCGCGGCCATCATCGCGATGGGCCACACTCTCAGCCTGACCGTCGTGGCGCAGGGCGT